>DATDIH010000382.1:0-14211 GCA_036521155.1 Streptosporangiaceae bacterium | reverse complement strand
TCGCGGTCCGGGACGGACGGGTCGCCGTCGAGGGCGACCATCACGCTGGTGGTGATGGCCGGGACGGGGCGGCCGAAGCGGGCGGCCTGCTCGGCGGCCTTGGCCTGGAAGCCCGGGATGTCGCCGGCCCCGGCCAGAACGAACCACTCGTCGCCGAACTCGCCGGCCCGCCGGGCGGCCGCGTCGGAGTTGCCGCCGATGACGATGGGCGGCACGGTGACTCCCGGGCTGAGGACGACCTCCTCGCCGCCCGGGGTGAGCTGGGCCGGCTTGCCCGCGATGAGGTCCGGCAGCCGGCGCAGCGCCTCGTCGGTGCGGCGGCCCCGTTCGCGCCGGGGCACGCCGACCGCGTCCCAGGACGCGGCGTGCCGGTCACCGCCGACGCCGAGCCCGAGCAGCACGCGGCCTCGGGACAGGTACTGCAGGGTGGCGACCTGCTTGGCGGTCCAGGCCACCGGGCGCAGCGGCACGATGAGCACGCCGACGCCGAGCCGGATCCGCGACGTCACGGCGGCGGCCCCGGCCAGCGAGGTCAGGCTGTCCAGCACCGGTACGCCGGTCCCGGCCACCAGCTGATCGACCACCCAGGCCGACTCGAAGCCGAGTTCTTCGGCCTGCCGGGCCGCGGCCGGGATGTCACCCGGCTGCCCGTCCCGCCGCGACATCGACGGCAAGATCACGCCCAGTTCCACCCTGGCCTCCCGACCGCGGCCCCGCGCCGCCATGGTTACTTGTTGTTCGTGACCCAATCTTCAGTAAGACTGGCAAATATGGAAGACGGCACATTGAGGTCAGCCACGCACACCGATGTGCCTGACCCGGGCTCCTGCGTACGGGACACGACCTCGTGCGAGATCCGCGATCTGCTCGATCGCCTGGCCGACAAGTGGTCGCTGCTGGTCATCGAGCTGCTGGGGACCGGATCCCGCCGGTTCACCGAGTTGCACCGCGAGATCGACGAGATCAGCCAGCGCATGCTGACCCTGACCCTCCGCCACCTGGAACGCGACGGCCTGGTGACCCGCACCGTCCACCCGGTCGTGCCGCCCCGCGTCGACTACGCCCTGACCGACCTCGGCCAGAGCCTGCTGGTGGCCATCGGGGGCCTGGTCTCCTGGACCCGGGCCCACCGTCAGGAGATCGCCGCCGCCCGCACCGGCTACGACGCCCGGCGCGAGTCTTCCGCGTCGGCCTGATCCGCTTCGGCTGGCCTCGCAGTCGTCGCTTCCTCCTGGCCGTAGGGGCCGGAGGTCGTGGCGGGGGCCTGGTAGTGCCAGAAGGAGCGGACGGTGCCGCCGATGATCACGACGACGGCGAAGCAGAGGGCGGCCGAGCCGGACCAGGCGATGGTGAGGCCGGTGGCGGCGGCCATGGTGCCGGCCCGGAGGTCGCCCAGGCGCGGGCCGCCGGTGACCACCACGGTGAAGACGCCCTGCATGCGGCCGCGCATCTCGTCGGGGGCGTAGGTCTGCAGGATGGTCTGCCGGTAGACCACGCTGACCAGGTCGGCGGCGCCGGCCACGGCCAGCAGGACCACGGCCAGCCACAGGCTGCGGGCCAGCCCGGCCGCCACCACGGCCAGGGCCCAGCAGGCCACGGCCCCGGTCAGGGCCATGCCCTGGCGCTTGATCCGGCCGATCCAGCCGCTGAACAGCCCGGCCAGGATCGAGCCGATCGCGATCGACGAGTAGAGCAGGCCGACGCCGCCATGGAACCGCACGGCGGCCGCCTCCGGGAACAGCGCCCGGGGCATGGCCAGGGTCATGGCCGCGATGTCCAGCACGAACGACATGAGCAGGATCGGGTGGCGGGCGATGAAGGCGATGCCTTCGGCCACCGCCCGGACCCCGGCCCGGCCGGTGGCGCTCACCGGCCGCAGCGACGGCAGCCGGAACGTCGAATACAGCGCGGTGGTGAACAGCACCGCGTCGGCCCCGTAGGCGTAGGCGAAGCCGTGCGGCAGCCCGACCAGCACCCCGGCCACCAGCGGGCCGAGGACCTGGCCGATATTGCCGGCCGTGTAGCTGAGCGTGTTGGCGGCCGGGATCATCGGGATCGGGACGATGGAGGGGATGATCGCGCCGCGGGTCGAGGACGACACCGCGAAGCCGCCCGACTGCACCACGACCAGGGCCAGCAGCAGCCCCACCGACCGCAGCCCGATCAGGGCCTGGGCCAGCAAGACCAGCGTGACGGCCCAGGTCACCGTCGATGACCACAGGTAGAGCCGGCGCCGGTCGACCGCGTCGGCGACCGCGCCCCCGTACAGGCCGAAGATCGTGATCGGGACCAGCCCGGCCAGGCCGGCCAGCCCTACGTACAGGGACGAATGCGAGTCCGCGTAGATCTGGACCGGGACCGCGACCTCGGTCACCATCGTGCCGATGTAGGAGGCGCCCTGGCCGGCGAACGTACGCCGGAAGGCCGGGACGCTCAGCGGCCGGGTGTCCAGGGCCACCTGCCGGAGCCGGCTCCGGCGGCGGGAGGCATTCGTATCACTCACGAGAATCCATCTTGCCAACCGTTTGCATCGTCCGGCTTCCGTTATTCTGCCTATCGATGTCGCAATACAGCCAGCAGTCCAGCGGAATGGCCAGCTCGCTGACCCACCCCCACACCAGCGAGTTCCTCCACCAGCACGGTCCCGGCGCAATCGTCCACCGCCACAGCCATGACTATCACCAGCTCATTTCCGTGAGCACGGGGGTCCTGGCCATCCACACCGAGCAGGGCGCCTGGGTCGCTTCCCGGGACCGGGCGGCCTGGGTGCCCGCGGGCATATGGCACGAGCACCGGGCCTACGGGCCCACCTCGGTGCACACGATCGGATTCGACGCGGCGACGGCACCCCTGCCGGACAAGTCGCCCACCATCGTGGCCGTGGACAGCCTGCTCCGCGAGCTGTTCGTGGCCGGCACCGAGCCGGGGCTGCCCGCCGACGAAGCCCTGCGGATCAGGGCCGTCCTGCTCGATCGGCTGCGCCGGGCCCATGTGCAGCCACTGGCGCTGCCCGCCGCTCGCGATCCCCGCCTGGCCCACGCCTGCGAGCTGGTGATCGAAGATCTGCGCCAGCCCCGGCCGCTGGAGTGGCTGGCCCGCAAGGCCAGCGTCAGCGAGCGGACCTTGACCCGGCTGTTCCGGAGCGAGTTCGGCATGACCTACCCGCAGTGGCGGACCAACGTCCGGGTGTTCCACGCCATGATCGAGCTGTCCGACGGGGCCACGGTCACCGAGACCGCGCACGGCTGCGGCTGGGCCACCACCAGCGCGTTCGTCGACACATTCACCCGCACCATGGGCCAGACCCCGGGCGCCTACCGGTCCGGCTCACCGGCCCGGCGCCCAGCCCAGGGCGGGCCCTAGCTTCTGGGCGATGTCGGTGAGGATCTGGACGTAGTCGTCGTGGGTGAAGGTGAAGGGGAGGGCGAACGCGACCTCGGTGACGTCGCGGAAGCCGGCGTTCGTGTAGAGCTGCTCGGCGATCTCGTCCGAGGTGCCGATCAGGTCCCGGGCGAACAGCATCCGGGCTGGTCCCTGCGGCGCGGCCGTGCGCGGGGTGCGGGCCGCGACGTAGGCGGAATACCTGTCCCGCTGTTCCGTAGTGGCGCGGTCGGTGGGGATCACCACCAGGCCCTGGGACACCCGGGCCGCCGGGCCGTCGGGGTGGGCGGCCCGGAAGGCCTGAATGTGGGAGTGCTGAATCTCGGCGAAGTCCCAGCGCACATCGTCTGGCCCTGGCACTGGCTCTTCGGCCCGGACCACGCTGCTGGTCAGGAAGTTCATGCCGTGCTCACCGGCCCACCGGGCCGAGCTCAGCCCGGCTCCGCCGTACCACAGGCGGCCACGCAGTCCCGGGGAGTGCGGCTGGACCCGGTCCGAGAACTCCTCGAAGCCCACGGTGCCGCTGAACTGAGCCGCGGGCTGGCCGGCGACCAGGTCCAGCAGGCGTTCGACCCGGTGATAGCTGAAGTCCTCCTGGCCGGCGGTGTCCGGGTACAGCGCCCCCTTGATGTCGTCGTAGTTGCGGGGCGGGCCCACGCTGATCCCCGGGTTGAGCCGGCCGCCGGACAAGATGTCCACCGTGGCCAGGTCCTCGGCCAGCCGGAGCGGGTTCTCCCAGCCGAGCGGGATGACCGCGGTGCCCAGGTCGATGCGGCTGGTCCGCTGGGAGGCCGCGGCCAGCACCGCCACCGGTGAGGAGATGCCGTACTGCAGGTGCCGGTGCCGCACCCAGGCGCTGTCGAATCCGAGCCGCTCCCCCAGCTCGATGATCTCCAGTGTGGTCTCGTGGCCGGGCCCGGGATCGTCCCCGTCGAACAGCCCGATGGTCAGGAACCCCAGCCGCTCCAGCGCGACCCCCGGTACCGGCATGCGGCTCTCCCTCACCCACGACCGTCTGGCTACGGAGAAACGCTACCGTTCCCGTCGGTGAGGTCGAGTTTCAGGCCTTCGTGGGAGGCGGTGAAGCCGAGACGGTCGTAGAAGCGGTGGGCGTCGGTGCGGGTCTTGTCGGTGGTGAGCTGGACCAGGGCGCAGCCGCGGCGGCGGGCTTCGGCGATGGACCAGGTGAACAGGGCCTCACCCAGGCCCCGGCCGCGCATGGTGGGGGCGACGCGGACGGACTCGATCTGGGCCCGGAGGGCACCGCGGCGGGACAGGCCCGGGATGAACGACAGCTGCAGGGTGCCGACCACGCGCTCCCGAGCCTCGGCGACCAGCAGGAGCTGGGCCGGGTCCTGGTCGATGGCCTGGAAGGCCCGTTCGTAGGCGTCCCGGTCAGCCTGGCCGCGGATGCCGTCGCGGGTGGCGCCGAGATCGTCGGCGGCCAGCAGAGCCACCAGCGCCGGCAGGTCAGGCCGGATGGCCCGGCGCAGTGCCACCTGGGTGCCGTCCAGGTCCACCATGGCCAGCGCGTTGCCTGAACTGGCGGCTGAGCCGGTGGTGAGCCCGGGACCGGCCCCCGACGGCCCCGGGCTCACCACCACCGCCTGCGCGGTCCCGCGGCGGCAGCTTGCATCACGACGCCGGGGTGAGCTTCAGGTAGAAGACCCCGTTGTCGTAGAGCTCCGCGCCGGCCCGGTCCCATGTGGCCGGGGGCGCGTCCTCGGCGAACAGCCGTGGGCCGGACCCGCGGGTCACCGGGTAGACGAACAGGTGCAGCTCATCGACCAGGCCGTCGGCCAGCAGGGCGCGAACCAGGGTGGCGCTGCCGCTGACGTACAGCCCGCTGGCGCTGTCGTCTTCCTTCAGGCGCTGGATCTCCTTGGCGTCGTAGCGCCCGAGGATCTGAGAGTTCCGCCAGGTGGTCTCGGTCAGCGTCGACGTCACCACGTACTTGACGGTGTCGTTGAAGAACGGCGCGCCGGGGTCGTCCTCGACCGTGCGCTGCGACCAGGCCGGCTCGAACATCTGGTAGGTGGTCCGGCCCAGCAGGATGCTGTCGCTGGCGCCGACGACCTGCCCGATCGCCTCGCCCATCCGTGGGTCGAATCCGTAGTCAGCGGTCCAGGTCGGGGCGTCGATCACCCCGTCCAGGCTGACGAACTCGTGCACCCGGATCGGTGCCATGTATCCTCCCTGCCGCGTTGGACTTTCGCGGTGGCCGGTCGTGCCAGCACACTCGACCTTGGTCAGCCTATTCGGCCTGTGGTCCTATGGCATGGTCCAATCGCCGCCATATAAATAGATCCAATTTTGACCGCTCAGAGTAGTTTCTGGTGCATGGAGCTGGATGTCGTCTTCCAGACCGGGATCCCGTTGCGCCGTCAGCTGGAGGACGCGCTGCGGGTCGCGATCCGGTCCGGCCGGCTGACCCCGGGAGCGGTGCTGTCACCCAGCCGGGACCTGGCCCAGCAGCTCGGCGTGTCCCGGGGAGTGGTGGTGGGCAGCTACGCCCAGCTGGCCGCCGAGGGCTACCTGGCCGCCCGGCGCGGGTCAGCCACCCGGGTGGCCCGGTTGCCCGAGACGGTGAGCCCGGCGCCGCGGGCCCCGCGGCCCGCACCGCAGCGTTATCGCTACGACCTGCGGCCCGGTCAGGCCGACTACCACGCGTTCCCGCGCGCCCGGTGGAAGGCGGCCCTGCTCCAGGCGCTGCGGGACCTGCCTGACCGGCGGCTGGGCTACGCCGGGCCCCGGGGTATCTACGAGCTGCGCAACGCGATCGCCGGGTACCTGGCCCGGATGCGCGGGGTCGTGGTGGAGCCCGACCAGGTCGTGGTGTGCTGCGCGGCGTCCCAGGCGCTGACCGTGATCTGGGACGTGCTCCGCCGCCGCGGCGTGCGCCGGGTGGCGATCGAGGACCCCGGCTGGCGCTGGCAGCGCTACACCGCCGAGCACGCCGGGCTGGAAGTGGTGCCGGTGCGGGTGGACGCCGATGGGCTGGTCGTCTCGGAGCTGGCCGCGGCCGGGGTGGACGCGGTGGTGATCACCCCGGCCCACCAGTACCCGACCGGGGTGGTGATGACCGCTGAACGCCGGTCGGCGCTGCTGGCCTGGGCCCACGAGCGGCAGGCGCTGATCATCGAAGACGACTACGACGTCGAATACCGGTTCGGCCGCGACCCGGTGGCGTCCCTGCAGGGGCTGGCTCCGGACCGCGTGGCGTTCGTGGGAACCACCAGCAAGACGCTGGCTCCGGCGCTCCGGCTGGCCTGGATGGTGCCGCCGGCCGGCATGATCGACGAGGTGGAGGACGTGCTCCGGATCACCGGGGTGGTGCCACCGACCCTGGACCAGGCGGCACTGGCCTTCTTTATTTCTGATGCCGCGCTCGAGCGCCATCTGCGGTCGATGCGGCGCCGGTACCGGGCCAAGCGGGACATCCTGGTCGACGCGCTGCACCGGTACCTGCCCGAGGCCCGGGTCCAGGGCACGGCCGCGGGCCTGCACCTGCTGGCCCAGCTGCCGGACGGCGCCGACGAGCGGGCCATCGGGCTGGCGGCCCGGGACGCCGGGGTCATCGTGCACGAACTGCACCGGCACTGCACCACCGAGGCGCCGTACCCGCCCGCCCTGCTGCTGGGCTTCGCCATGCCCGCCGAGTCCGACCTGACCCCGGCGACCCGCCTGCTGGCCGGGGTGGTCCACGGCGGTGCGCTAGCCTCCCGATCATGACCGTGACGCGCATTCAGCCGGACCAGGTGGAGACGTTCAGCTTCGACTGGGGGACGATGAAATGGTTCGTGTCCCCGGTGACGATCCCGGGCGCGGCCAACTCCCAGGGCGAGGTGATCATCAACCCCGGGAAGGGCCACGTCAGGCACTTGCACGAGCAGGCCGACGAGCTGATCTACGTGATCTCCGGAACCGGCACCCAGACGGTCGGGGACGAGGAGTTCCCGATCACCGAGGGCGACGTGGTGTACATCCCGATGAACACGCTGCACTCGACCATGAACACCAGTTGGCGGACGCTGCGGTTGATCGTCACCTATACCCCGGGCGGTGAGGAGCAGGCGCTGACCGCCCTGCCCGACTTCACCCGCCACCCGGCCGGCGACGTCGTCGGCTGGGAGCGCCCCGCTCACTGAGCGCGCCCCGCTCACTGAGAGCTATAGGCAGCCGGCTCTTGATCATTTAATGTCGTGAGCAGAGGGGATTCACAGGGCGGAGGCTCGATGACGCGGCAGGGCCAGATCCTTCAGGTCATCGAGCGCTACATCGCGGTGCACGGCTGCTCCCCCAGCAACCGTGAGATCGCGGCCGCGGCCGGGCTGCGGAGCCCGTCCACCGTCCTGCGCTACCTCAGGCAGCTCAAGGCCGACGGCTACCTGACCTATCAGCCGGGGGTGCCGCGCACGGTGCGGGTGCTGCCCCGGCCCCGCCCGGCCGCCGATGACGAGCAGATCCTGGACACCCGGGACCCGGACAAGGTGGTGTGGGTGCCGTTCGTCGGCCGCATGCCCCGTGACATGGCGGTGGCCCGCGAGGAACTGCGCCTGCTGCACGTCTCGGCCGGCTCGGTGACCGCCCCCGGCGTCCGGCCCGGCGACTGGGTGGTGGTGCGGCGGCCGCCCGGCGGGCCACGGGCCGGCACGGTCATCGCGGTGCTGCGGCAGGTGGAGCCGGTTACCTCACCGTGACCGCGCAGCTGGCGCTGCCCCGCTTCTCCAGGTAGCGCTGGTGATACTCCTCGGCCCGGTAGAACGTGGACGCGGGCGCGATCTGGGTCACGATCCGCCGCTTGCGCGACTCCTGCTCGGTGTCGCGGGACTCGATAGCCGCCGCCTGCTGGGCCTCGTCATGGGTGAAGATCGCCGAGCGGTACTGGCTGCCGAAGTCGAAGCCCTGGCGGTTGCGGGTGGTCGGGTTGTGGATGCGCCAGAACGTCTCCAGCAGTTGCGGGTAGGTGACGCGGGCGGGGTCGAACCAGACTTCGACCGCCTCGGCGTGCCCGGTGCGATGGCCGCACACCCTCCGGTAGGTCGGGTCGGTGGTGTGCCCGCCGGTGTAGCCGACCGCGGTCTGCACAACTCCCGGTATAGCCCGGAACTCCGCCTCAACACCCCAGAAGCACCCGGCCGCGAACGTCGCGCGCTCGGTCTTACTCATGGTCACTGGCTGGCGCGGGCTCGAAGTCCAGCGCGGCCGAGTTGATGCAGTAACGCTGGCCGGTCGGGCGCGGGCCGTCGCGGAAGACGTGGCCCAGGTGCCCGCCACAGCGGCGGCACAGGACCTCGGTGCGGCGCATGAACATGCTGTGGTCCGGCCGCAGTTCGACGGCCTCGGCGACGGCGGGCTCGAAGAAGCTCGGCCAGCCGGTGCCGGAGTTGAACTTGGCGTCCGACCGGAACAGCTCGTTCCCGCAGCCCGCGCACTGGTAGGAACCGTCCTTCTTGTTACGCAGCAGCGCACCGGTGAACGCCATCTCGGTGTGGCCGCGGCGCAGCACGTTGTACTGCTCGCGGCTCAGGTCCTGCTGCCACTGCTCGTCGGGCTTCTGGATCTCAGCGGCCGGCTCGCTCCGGGTACGGTCTTTCGCGCGGAACATCGGTTCCTGCCTTTTCTCTTGACTCCTGTACGTAGTACAACAGCGGCCAGGCCGAATCGATGCCAGCTCAGGGCTGCAGGTACAGGGCCACGAACCTTTCCACGCGCTCTGGGGCTATACCGTCCCTGAGATCGAGCCAGTTGGTCGAGCGGAAGATATTGGGAACGTTCTTGTCCAAAGCACCGGGCAGCAGAACCGGGCGGATTTTACGGACGTCCGTGTGCCACTGGAGCAGCAGATCGTCCAGACGCGCCTGAACCGCAGCTTCACCTATGCAGAGCAGGATCTCCTGAGCCGTGTGTACTGCCTGCCGTTCCCCATCGCGGGCGTCAGGCCGCGAATCAGCATGGTCTGCGCGGTACACGGCGGCGCCAAGCCTCATGAGTACCGTCGCCAATTCGGAGACGGCAGAATTATCAGCCCGGTCATGGCTGAGGAAAACGTGTCGTTCGGATAGGCCGTCGCGCTCAGACACCGAGACCCGGCGCTGCTTCACCAGGAAGCTCACGCTGGCCGAACGCAGATCAGAATCGGAAAGCCACAACCGGCCGCGGTCACTCAGCAGCAGGGCCGCCAGCCTCTGGTCAGAATCGAGTAGCTCCGCGATCCTGGTCTGCGGACCTGGACCCTCAGCACGCGAGGCCAAGCTGGCAGGCTGCCACAAAGCGACCTCCTCGGCCAGGTGATCCGAGGTCGTCAGCTGCACATAGACCTCGGGCCAGCGGTGCTCCAGGCAACGTGTGATGGCGAAGAAGTCGAGCGGGATCTCCTCCGCCGACGCGGCCGCGGTGAGCTCGGAACTGATCGCCATGTCGATGAGGATGTTGTTGATGAAGCGGATGACGGCGCGGGGGTTGCCGCCCAGGGCTTCCGCGATGGTCGGCAGGGTCTGCCCGAGCTGCCGGGAGATCTCCGGCGGCTGACCGGCCAGGACCCGGGTGCAGAACTCCTCCATCCGGCCGGCGCTGGGCGGGATGTGGAACGGCAACTGGACGATCTTGTCCAGGTAGAGCTGTCCTTTGAAGTCCTTGATGCCGAATTCCTCGGAATAGCGATGCTGGAGATAACCCTCAATGACCTGCCGGGCCACCCCGAGGACAAAGATGAAGCCGCGCTGGGCCAGGACCAGCTTGATGCTCTCCAGCAGCCGAATCGCCTGATCGGGAAAGCAGCGGTCGAGGTCGTCGATGAGCACGACGATGCGCAGGTCCTCCGGCAGTTCGGTCGACTCCAGAGCGTTGAACGCACCGTAGTAGAGGCTCCGGTCCAGCAACGGGTCCGGGGTGATCTGCTCGCGCCGGTCGATCATGTCCTTGGCGACAAAGGACGCTTCGACTTCGGCAAAGCCCGGAATCTTGACCGTCGATTTGGCCGAGAAGCCGTAGGCGACCGCACGCAGGGCGCGAATCAGGCCGCCGGTGGACTCCTTGAGCGTGCCTTTCCAGGATCGGCGCTTTTCCAGTTCACCGATGATCGTGCCGACCAGCGGGACGATCGGGTGTTCCTCCTTTTCGAACCGCCAGGCGTTGAACCAGACCGTCACCACGGTGTCGCTCGTGTCCAGGTCGGTCTGAACCAGGCGCATCAGGCTGGTCTTGCCGGTCCCCCACTCGCCGAAGACGCCGATGGTGAAGGGCCCCGAGGTACCCCGTGCGGCCTGGGCGAGCACCTTGGCGTAGGTCGCGAAGCCCAGCCCGTCCTTGGCCTGGAGGCTGGCTTCCCCGATGGCGCGGTCGGGGATGAGCTTTAACTCCATGGTCAGACCTGGCCGATGATGCGCTGGGCGTAGGCGTCCAGGGTGGCGTCGGCGTCGTCGTGCATGAGGTAGACGCTGAAGTTATCGGCGCCGATCTCGCGCAGTTCGGCCAGCCGGTCCCGGTGGGCTCCGGCCGGGCCGAGCAGGCAGAAGCGGTCCACCACCTCGTCGGGGACGAAGTCGGTGGTGGGATTGCCGGCCTTGCCGTGGTGGGAGTAGTCGTAGCCCTCGCGGGCCTTGATGTAGTCGGTCAGGGCACGCGGGATCGTCTCCCCCGAGCCGCCGTAGCGGTTGACCAGGTCGGCGACGTGGTTGCCGACCATGCCGCCGAACCAGCGGGTCTGGTCGCGCATGTGGGCCAGGTCGGTGCCGACGTAGGCCGGGGCGGCCACGCAGATCGTGACGTCGGCCGGGTCCCGGCCGGCGGCCTTGGCGGCGGCCCGGACGGTGCCGATGGTCCAGCGGGCGATGTCGGGGTCGGCGCACTGCAGGATGAAGCCGTCGGCCTCCTCCCCGCACAGCTTGAGGGCCTTGGGCCCGTAGCCGGCCATCCAGATCTCGAGCTTGCCGTCCCGCACCCACGGGATGCGGACCGCGGTGCCGTCGTAGTCGACCGGGCGGCCCTCGGCCAGGTCCCGGATGACCCGCATGGCGTGCGACAGCGTGGCCAGTGACGCGGGCTTGCGGCCCAGTACCCGCAGGGCCGAGTCACCGCGCCCGATGCCGCACACCGTGCGCTGGCCGAACTGGTCGTTCAGCGTGGCGAACAGGGACGCGGTGACCGACGGCTCGCGGGTCAGCGGGTTGGTGACCAGCGGGCCGACCTTGACGTTGGTGGTCTGCGCCAGGATCTGCGCGTAGATCACGAACGGCTCCTGCCACAGCACGTGCGAATCAAACGTCCACACGTGGCTGTAGCCGCCGGCGTCGGCTTTGCGGGCCACGTCGATGACGCGCTGAGCCGGCGGATCGTTCTGCAGGACCAGACCGATGTCCACCGTGCATCCCTCCCCGTGGTCAGATTTTTTTATCGAAGGTCGCTATCCGAGGTACTGGCAGGTACCGCGGGCCAGGTATTTGCCGCGACCGGGCGAGCCGTGCCACTCCCCGTCCTCGATCAGGATGTCGCCCCGGGACAGCACGGTCTTGACCTGCCCGGTGACCTCGCGGCCCTCGGCCAGGTCCCGGATGACCCGCATGGCGTGCGACAAGGTGGCCAGTGAGGCCGGCTTGCGGCCCAGCACCCGCAGGGCCGAGTCACCCCGGCCGATGCCGCACACCGTGCGCGGGCCGAACTGGTCGTTCAGCGTGGCGAACAGCGAGGCGGTGACCGACGGATCGCGGGTCAGCGGGTTGGTCACGAACGGGCCGACCTTGACGTTCGAGGTCTGCGCGAGGATCTGGGCGTAGATGACGAACGGCTCCTGCCACAGCACGTGTGAGTCGAACGTCCAGAGGTGGCTGTAGCCACCCGCGTCGGCCCGCCGGGCCAGGTCGATGACGCGCTGGGCCGGCGGGTCGTTCTGGAGAACCAGTCCGATGTCCATTTTCCCCCTTTAACCGAGGTACTGGCAGGTGCCCCTGGCCAGGTACTTGCCGCGTCCCGCGGACCCGTGCCACTCTCCGTCCTGAATCAGGATGTCGCCCCGGGACAGCACGGTCTTGACCTGCCCGGTGACCTCGCGGCCCTCGTAGGCGGAGTAGTCCACGTTCATATGGTGCGTGGCCGCGGACAGCACGTGCTTGGCGGTGGGGTCGTAGAGCACGATGTCGGCATCGGAACCGGGCGCGATCGTGCCCTTGCGCGGGTACAGCCCGAACATCCGGGCCGGGGTGGTCGAGTTGACCTCGACCCACCGGGCCGGGGACAGCTCGCCGTCGGCCACGCCCTGGTGCAGCAGGTCGATCCGGTGCTCGATCCCCGGGATCCCGTTCGGGATCTTGGAGAAGTCGCCGCGGCCGAGCTCCTTCTGGTCCTTGTAGCAGAACGGGCAGTGGTCGGTGGAGACCACGGACAGGTCGTTGCTGCGCAGGCCGCGCCAGATGTGCTGCCAGTGCTCCTTGGGCCGCACCGGCGGTGAGGCCACGTACTTGGCCCCTTCGAACCCCGGCTTGTCCAGGTCGTCCTGGGACAGGTACAGGTACTGGGGGCAGGTCTCGGCGAATACCGGGGCGCCGCGGTCACGGGCTTCGGTCACCGCGTCCAGGGCCTGCTTGGCCGACAGGTGCACGATGTACAGGGGCGCGCCCGCCACCTGGGCCAGCCGGATGGCCCGGGAGGTGGCCTCGCCCTCCAGCTCGGGCGGGCGGGTGCGGCCGTGCCAGCCCGGGTCGGTGTGCCCGGCGGCCAGGGCCTGCCGGACCAGCTCGTCGATGGCGATGCCGTTCTCGGCGTGCATCATGATCGTGGCGCCGTTGCCGGCCGCCCGCTGCATGGCCCGCAGGATCTCGTCGTCGGTCGCGTAGAACACGCCCGGGTAGGCCATGAACATCTTGAAGCTGGTCACGCCCTCGCCGACCAGGGCGTCCATTTCCTTGAGGGTCGTGTCGTTGACGTCGGACACGATCATGTGGAAGCCGTAGTCGATGCTGGCCTTGCCCCTGGCCTTTTCGTGCCAGGTGTCCAGCGTCTCGGTGAGCGTGCTGCCCTTCTTCTGCACCGGGAAGTCGACGATCGTGGTCGTCCCGCCCCAGGCGGCGGCCTGGGTTCCGGTCCCGAAGTCGTCGACCGAGAACGTGCCGCCGAACGGCATTTCCAGGTGGGTGTGCACGTCGATGCCGCCCGGCATGACGTACAGCCCGGCCGCGTCCAGGACGCGGTCGGCCGTACCGGCCAGGGACTCGGTGTGGGCGGGGTCGAGGAGGGCGGCGATGGTCTCGCCGTCCACGAGCACGTCGGCGGGGAAGGTGCCGGTGGCGGTGACCACCGTGCCCCCGCGGATGAGGGTCTTCACCGGCCCCTCCTTACGGCTCGACCAGGGAACCGTAGGAGTCCGGGCGCCGGTCGCGGTAGAACTGCCACTGGTGCCGGACCTCTTCCAGCAGGTCCAGGTCCAGGTCGCGGACGATCACTTCGTCGGCGTTGTCGGAGGCGGTGCCGCCCATGACCTGGCCGCGCGGGTCGGCGAAGTAGGACTGGCCGTAGAAGTCGTCGTCACCGAGCGGCTCGACGCCGACCCGGTTGATGGTGCCGACGTAATACTCGTTGGCCACCGCGGCCGAGGTCTGCTCCAGCTTCCACAGGTACTCGGACAGGCCGCGGCTGGTGGCGGACGGGTTGAACACGATCTTGGCCCCGCCCAGGCCCAGGGCGCGCCAGCCCTCGGGGAAGTGCCGCTCGTAGCAGATGTAGACGCCGATCTTGCCGACCGCGGTGTCGAACACCGGGTAGCCGAGGTTGCCGGGGCGGAAGTAGTACTTCTCCCAGAACCCGTTGACCTGCGGGATGTGGTTCTTGCGGTGCTTG
>DATDIH010000381.1:0-2347 GCA_036521155.1 Streptosporangiaceae bacterium | reverse complement strand
TCGCGCTGGCGGGCCCGGAATGCGGTCACGTTGGCCCGGTTCAGGCACCGCTCGCCGCAGTAGCGGCGGGTCCGGTTGGCGCTGGTGTCGA
This sequence comes from Streptosporangiaceae bacterium, assembly GCA_036521155.1. GTDB lineage: Bacteria > Actinomycetota > Actinomycetes > Streptosporangiales > Streptosporangiaceae > Bog-532. The sequence goes on along the minus strand of DATDIH010000381.1, from coordinate 2,256 downwards.
TGAACACGCCCTGGCACGGCGCGGCCTGGCAGATTCCGAACCGCTGGACGCCCAGTTCGGTGATGCGCACGGCCAGGCCCATGGCCGCCCCGGCCGCGTACTGGTCGGCCACCGAGCCGCTCTCGGTGAAGTGGACGTGCCAGCGCTGCCCGTCGTGACCGGACAGCTGGGGATGGACCGGATGCCGGATCAGGAGCGAGTTCAGCCGCTCGGCGGCCTCGCCGCCCCGGCCGGCCGCGCAGGCCGCGAAGATGACCCGGAACTCGGCCCGGAGCCCGCGCAGGGCCTCCAGGTCGGCGCGGCGGGCGCCGGTGCTCAGGTGCTCGCGGTCGGCGACCAGCGCGCGCAGCCCCTCCATGGTGGTCAGCCGGTCACTGCCGTCCTCGTGATAGGAGGCCGTGTTGGCCAGCCGGACGGCGAGTTCCGCGTATGTGGTCAGGTCCACATCCGCTCCCTGGCTGCGGGAGATGTCACTCTTACCGAAAACTACGTAAGGGGTTTCCCCTCAGCTTGCGGATTACACCCCGCCGGTCGCGCGAACCGGCCGGATTTCCGGGCCTGTGGCACAATAGGCAGACGGGTGACCCCCGGACGATCCGACCACGGCCGCGCGGCGCTGGCCTACCTTGACCGCCCGCAGCTGGCCCACGACCGGAAATCCTTCCTTGGACCTGCCTAGGGGTTAGCTATGCCCGAATTTCCGTACACCTCCGACCCGGTCTTCCAGATGCACCGGGGCGGCAAGATCGAGATCACCGCGTCGGTGCCGGTCACCGGCCCCGACGACCTTTCCATGGCCTACACGCCCGGCGTGGCCCGGGTCTGCACGGCAATCGCCGACCAGCCGGAACTGGCCCGCACCTACACCTGGGTGGCCAACACCGTGGCCGTGGTCTCCGACGGCACCGCCGTGCTGGGCCTGGGCGACATCGGCCCGGCCGGGGCCATGCCGGTCATGGAGGGCAAGGCCCTGCTGTTCAAGAACTTCGGCGGCGTGGATGCCGTGCCGATCTGCCTGGCCTGCACCGACGTGGACGAGCTGGTCGAGACCGTGGCCCGGCTGGCCCCGAGCTTCGGCGGCATCAACCTGGAGGACATCTCGGCCCCGCGCTGCTTTGAGGTCGAGGACCGGCTCCGCGAGCAGCTGGACATCCCGGTGTTCCACGACGACCAGCACGGCACCGCGATCGTGACGCTGGCCGCGCTGCGCAACGCTTCCCGCCTGGTCGGCCGGGACCTGGGTGAGCTGCGGGCCGTGGTCGCGGGCGCGGGCGCGTCCGGCGTGGCGGTGGCCAGGATCCTGCTCCGCGCGGGCATCGGCGACGTCGCGGTGTCTGACAGCAAGGGCCTGGTCTACCGGGGCCGGGACGGGCTGAACCCGGTCAAGGCCGAGCTGGCCGAGATCACCAACCGGACCGGCCTGACCGGCTCGACCGAGGCCGCGCTGCGCGGCGCCGACGTGTTCATCGGGCTGTCCGGCGCGACCGTGGCCGAGTCCGCGATCGCGGCCATGGCCCCGGACAGCATCGTGTTCGCGCTGTCCAACCCGGATCCGGAGATCCACCCGGACCGGGCCCGGGCCCACGCGCGGGTGGTGGCCACCGGCCGCAGCGACTTCCCCAACCAGATCAACAACGTGCTGGCCTTCCCGGGCGTGTTCCGCGGCGCGCTCGACGTCCGGGCCGCCCAGATCACCGAACCCATGAAGCTGGCCGCCGCCGACGCCATCGCCGCCCTGGTCGGCGACGACCTGGCGCCCGACTACGTGATCCCCGGCCCGTTCGACTCCCGGGTCGCCCCGGCCGTGGCCGCCGCCGTCGCCGCCCAGGCCCAAACCGACGGCGTCGCCCGGGTCTGAGTCCCACCCCGATCCGACGGCGTCGCCTGGGTCTGAGTCCTATTTTTTAGTCGAAGGTTGGTGGGTTCTCCTGCCCGCCAACCTTCGACTGATAATCGGCGCGGCATTCTGGTAGTAACGCGAACATGCGCATCAACTACGTTCTCGACTGCGCCAATGCCGACGCGCTGGCTGATTTCTGGGCGGCGGCCCTAGGCTACGAACGAGGCGGCTTCCGGCCGCCGTCCCCGTACGTGTCGCTGGACGGGGCCAGCGCTGGGCAGCCGGACCTGCTGTTGCAGCAGGTGCCCGAGCCCAAGCCGGGCAAGAACCGCATGCACATCGATCTGCGCGTGCGCGACAGCGAGGCCGAAGTGGCCCGCCTGGTCGCCCTGGGCGCCCGCGTCCTCCACGGCCCC
>DATDIH010000380.1:0-2941 GCA_036521155.1 Streptosporangiaceae bacterium | reverse complement strand
TTCACCGACCGGGTCGACGCCGAGGTGAGCGCGGGGGCCGCGGGCCGGCGGCTGGCCGCGGCCCTGGCCAAGCTGCCCCCGCAGCACCGCGACACGCTGCTGCTGGTGGCGTGGGGTGAGGTGACCTACGAGCAGGCCGCGCTCGCGCTCGGGGTGCCGACCGGGACCGTGCGGTCCCGGGTGAGCCGGGCCCGGAGAGCAATCCGGCGCGCGCTCGGCGAGGCCGATCCGTCTGCACTATGCGAGGAGTCCAGCGATGGATGAGATGACGCTGCTGCGCGAGCTGCGGTCCGAGATCCCGGCCGCCGACGTCACCCCCGAGGCCGAGGCCGCCTTTACCGCGCAGATCAGAGCCGAGGCGGCGGCTGGGCCGGCCGCCACCCGTCCCGGCCGCGGCCGGCGGCGGACCTCCGGGCGCGACGCGGCCTGGCGGCTGAGTGAGCTGGGCGGCCACCACCACTGGCGTTTCGCGGTCGCGGCCGCGATGGCCGTCGCCCTGACCGTCGGCCTCATCGCCGGGGTGGGGAACGGTCCCGGGCCCTCCGGGCCGGCCGCGACCGGTACACCTAGCCCGACCGGAACGCCGGGACCGGCCGGCCGGCCGGTCAGCGCGGTCCTCCTGGCCGAGATGGCCGCCGCTGCCGCCGCGGCCCGGCCCACCGTGCCGGCCAGCCAGTGGGTCTACACCAAGACCGTGGACCAGGACACCACGCCGCCCGGCAAGACCTATGACTGCCGGATCAAGAACGCGCAGGGCCAGACCCGTAATGTTCCGATCCCCGTGGCCGGGCAGTTCACCATTCGAGCCGGCACGCCCTGCTCGCGGTTGAGCAACGGGCACCTGCAGGCCGGAGGCTACGAAATTAGCCCGCCGTCGTCCGCACGGGGAAAGGTGCCGGTCGGGGACCACTTCTCGGTCACCGCCCGGGGCACGGTGGTGGTGGCCAAGCTCCCCACGGCCACCCACCGCCAGACCAGCGAGCAGTGGAGCACGGCGGACGGCACCCGCCAGGCCTCCTACTCGGCCAGCGGCAAGCTCAGCGTCCGCGCCGCCTGCCCATGCGGGCTGGTCAACTACGAAAACTTCGGCAAGCTGCCCACTGATCCGAAGGCCCTGGTCAAGTGGGCGATGCGCCCACCCGGTGGCGGTGGCCACTACACCCGGGCCGACCTGGCCTGGAACGCCTTCAACGGCATCGAGGGAACCCTGATGAGCTACGTGCTGCCGCCCAAGGTGGCGGCCGAGCTGTACCGGGCCCTGGGCGACATCCCCGGCGTGACCGTTGACCAGGACGCGGTCGACGCTGCGGGCCGGCACGGTCCCGCGTTCGTGCTCACCGACCACGACTATCCGGGTGGTGGCTGGACCGCGGAGATCTTCCTCAACCCGCACACCTACCAGCTGACCGGCTACGCCGAGCGGTTCCCGGCCCAGTGCCAGTGCCCCAGCCCCGGCACCGGCGGAACGGCGATCCTGCGCCAGGCCCTGGTGTCCGGGCCGGGTATTCGCCCCTAGGCTCGGAGCCCGGCGACGAAGATGCCGACCAGCCGCTGGCTGTAGCCGGGATCCTCGCCGGGCACCGGCTGGCACAGCAGGGCCACCGCGTGCAGGATGTCGGCCGCGGTGACGTCGGCCCGGATCTCACCGTCGGCCCGGGCCGCCGCCATCAGGGCTTCGAGCACGGGCTCCATGCGCTGATAGAAGTGCACGCGCATCGCCTCGTGGGCGGCGTCGGCTGACTGCAGGGCCGAGGCCAGCCCCACCTTGGTCGCGACCAGTTCGGTGTAACGCTGGATCCACTGGGCCAGCGCCGCCCCCGGCGGGCTGGCCGCGCTCAGGGCCGCACCGGCGTCGGCGCAAGCGTCGATCTCGTGCTTCAGCACGGCCAGCACGAGGTCCGAGCGCTGTGGGAAGTGCCGGTAGAGGGTTCCGACCCCGACCCCGGCCTTATCGGTGATCTCCTTGGCGGGGGCGTCCACGCCCGAGGTCGCGAACACGATCTTGGCCGCGTCGACCAGGGACGCAAGGTTCCGTTGCGCGTCGGCACGGCGCCGGCGCGCCGCCGGGGTCTCCGTCACTGCCGTTCTCCGTTCCCTGCCTACGGGCAGCCCTCGCTGGCCCGCCTCAGCTTGCATAAGCGGAAAATCTTTCCGTATAGTAGCGGAAGAGCTTTCCGCTTAGATCCACCATACGGCAGGAGTGACCGTCATGCAGTACCGCACCCTGGGCCGGACCGGCATCAAGGTCAGCCCGTACGCGCTGGGCACGCTGATGTTCGCCACCTCGGTCGGCAACCCCGACCCGGCCGACTCGATCCGCGTCCTGCACAAGGCGCTCGACGCGGGCATCAACTTCGTGGACACCGCCGACGCCTACGCCGACTCGGAGGAGGTCGTCGGCCAGGGCCTGAAGGGGCGCCGCGACCACGTCGTGCTGGCGACCAAGTTCGGCCGCCCGGTGGGGGAGGACCCCAACCAGCGGGGCACGTCCCGCCGGTGGATCATGACCGCGGTCGAGAACTCGCTGCGCCGCCTGCAGACCGACTACATCGACCTTTACCAGGTCCACCGGGTCGACCCGTCCACCGACGTCGAGGAGACGCTGTCGGCGCTGTCGGACCTGATCCGCAGCGGCAAGGTCCGGGCCATCGGGTCGTCCAACACCCCAGCTTCCGAGATTGTCGAGGCCCAGTGGGTCGCCGAGCGGCGCGGCCTGGAGCGGTTCCACACCGAACAGCCGGTCTATTCGCTGCTCAACCGGGGCATCGAAAGTGAGGTGCTCCCGATCGCGCAGCACTACCGGCTGGGCACCCTGGTGTGGGGGCCGCTCGGCCAGGGCCTGCTCACCGGCCGCGTCCGCAAGGGCCAGCGCAACGACCTGCGCCGGGCCGCCCTGGTCCAGCACCTCCGCGACGAGCGCCGCCTCGACGTGGTCGAGCAG
>DATDIH010000379.1:0-2675 GCA_036521155.1 Streptosporangiaceae bacterium | reverse complement strand
ACGGTCGGGGCCCCGCGGGGGAGCGCCTTGACCGCCGCGGCGAGCCGGACCGCCAGCCGTTCCGCCCCGTGTGCGCCCGGTGAGGTGGCCACGATCCCCAGGGTGACCATGGCCGCCAGCCCCGCACCCCACGCGGCCGGCCGGGCCCGGAGCAGTGCGCGAGCCCGGAACCCCGGCCGGGACGGCCGGGGTTTTCTGGCATACCGGCCCAGTCTTCCCCTCACCTAGCCTCCCACCTGGGCGCACGTGTCACTCTGAGCAACTTGGCCCCTCCACTTCATTGTGCGGGCGGCGGGCCGGGAGAGCCATAGGCGCCGCCCGGGAACATGCTGAAAAATTGCCGTATACGACTACGCAGAGTGATGAGCGGTTGGCCGGGAGGGCGTGATCACCCGGGTGCGGACCGGCGTAGGATCGCGTCAGCGCAAATCCCGCCGCGATGGCGGTTGTGTCACCCCTCTGGGATCGGGAGTGGCAGGCAAAGCTCACTGGGGTGAACCGAAGGAGCCGCGTGTCATGTCCGGGATGGGCTCGACCCTCCAGCTGAACAACCCCATGGTGGTCGCGGCCTTCCAGTCCGCGCTCATCCACCAGGGAATCATCGCGCTTCTCATCTTCTTCCTCCTCGCCATGCTCTGGGTCAGCGTCCGTGAGTGGGTGCCCGGGTCGCGGACCTCGTTCCGGCCCGCCGCCGGGGAGCTGCCGGAGCCGCGGGGCCGGCGGGTCCTGCGGATCGGGTTCGGCGTGCTGTGGATCCTGGACGGCCTGCTCCAGGCGCAGCCCGCCATGCCCCTGGGCCTGGCCAGCAACGTGACCCAGCCGGCCGCGGACGGGTCACCCGGCTGGGTCCGCGGCCTGGTGGACTTCGCCGCGAAGGGGTGGGCGTATCACCCGGTCAGCGCGGCCGCTGCGGCGGTCTGGATCCAGGTCGGGATCGGTATCTGGCTGCTCACGGCCGCCCGCGGCCGCTGGTCCAGGCTCGGGGGCCTGGCCAGTGTGGGCTGGGGGCTGGCGGTGTGGATCTTCGGTGAGGCGTTCGGCGGTATCTTCGCCCCCGGGCTGAGCTGGATGTTCGGTGCCCCGGGGGCCGCGCTCCTGTATGCCGTGGCCGGGGGGCTGATCGCGCTGCCCGACCGGGCCTGGGCCGGGCAGCGGCTGGGCCGGGCCGTCCTCGCCGTCACCGGGGTGTTCCTGGCCGGGATGGCGCTGCTCCAGGCGTGGCCGGGCCGCGGATTCTGGTCCGGCACGGCGGGCAGGCAGCCCGGCAACCTGGCCAGCATGGTGCAGGGCATGGCCGGAACCTCCCAGCCCGGCTTCCTGTCGTCGTGGGTCAGGGCGTTCGGGACCTTCGCCGCCGCCCACGGGTTCGCGGTCAACCTGGTCGTGGTGGCCGCGCTGGCCGCCGCCGGCCTCGCCCTGGCCAGCGGCCAGCGGGCGGTGCTGCGCCCCGCGGTCAGCCTGCTGCTGGTCCTCTGTGCCGCGGTCTGGGTCCTGGTCCAGGACCTGGGCGTCTTCGGCGGGCTCGGCACCGACCCGAACAGCATGATCCCGTTCGCCCTGCTGGCGGTGGGCGGCTACCTCGCGGTGGCATACGCCCCCTCCCCGGCCGCGGTACCCGCCGCGGTACCCGCCGGGAGCACCGCGGCGGGAGCACCCGCCGGGAGCGCCCCGGCGGAAACGCCGCAGCCGGACCCGCAGCCGCAGCCGGACCCGCAGCCGCAATCTGGCCAGCCGGGCCCTCAGCCGGACGCGGCGCCGGGCCAGGGGTGGCGCGCCCGCGCCCGGCCGCGCCGCCTGGCCTTCCTCTTCGGCAACACCAGCCCGCGGACCCTCGGTGCGATCGGCGCGCTGGGGGTGGCGGCCATCGGCGTCATCCCGCTGGCGGCCGCGTCGGCCAGTGCCAGTGCCTCGCCGATCCTCGCCCAGGCGCTCGACGGGTCCAGCGCGCCGCTGGACTTCAGGGCTCCCGCATTCACGCTGACCAACCAGCACGGGCACGCGGTCAGCCTGGCCAGCCTGCGCGGGAAAGTGGTCCTGCTGACCTTCCTCGACCCGGTGTGCACGTCGGACTGCCCGCTGATCGCCCAGGAGTTCCGGCAGGCGGACCAGCTGCTCGGCGGCCGGTCCCGGCAGGTGGACCTGGTGGCGGTGGTCACCAACCCCGTCTACACGCTGCCCCAGTACACCGCGGCCTTCGACCGCCAGGAGCACATGAACACCCTGGCGAACTGGCAGTACCTGACCGGCAGCGCGGATCAGCTCAAGAAGGTATGGCGGCAGTACGGGATCGCGGCCCAGATCACCCCGGCGGGCGGGATGATCGGGCACAGCGACATCGCCTACGTCATCGACCGATCCGGCCGGACACGCACCGAGCTGAACTTCGATCCCGGCCCGGGCACGTCCAGCACCCAGGCGTCCTTCGCGAGTGAGCTCTCCGCCGCAGCGCGGCAGACGCTGGGTTCCTCATGATCACCCCCCCGCAGCGCCGCGCAGCCGCGGCCCTCCTGGCCGCGGGCGTGCTGGCCGGCTGCGGCAGCACGGCCGCCGGCCAGGCGGCCCCCGCCGCCCCGGACGTGCACCTGTCGCTGGCCACCTCGGCCGGCTACCCGGGCGGAAACTGGGCGGTGCTCGTCATGGGCGGCTCCGCCGCCACGCACAACAACTTCTGGCAG
>DATDIH010000378.1:0-2370 GCA_036521155.1 Streptosporangiaceae bacterium | reverse complement strand
GTCGCGATGATGGGCGGCTCCTACGGCGGCTACATGGCGAACTGGATGGCCGGCCACACCGACCGCTTCAAGGCGATCGTCAGCCACGCCGGGCTGTGGGCGCTGGACCAGATGTTCGGCACCACGGATCACCCGATGTTCTGGCGGCCGCAGTTCGGCGACCCGCTGACCGACCCGGAGATGTACGAGAAGAATTCGCCGCACCGCCACATCACCCAGATCCGCACGCCGATGCTGGTCATCCACGGGAACAAGGACTACCGGGTACCGGTCGGCGAGGCGCTGCGGCTGTGGTCCGACCTGTACTGGCACGGCGCCGAGGCCAAGTTCCTCTACTTCCCGGACGAGAACCACTGGATCCTCACCCCCGGCCACGCCAGGATCTGGTACGAGACCGTCTTCGCGTTCCTGGCCCAGCACGTCCTCGGCCAGGAATGGCAGCGCCCCCGCCTGCTCTGACCCATGCCCGTAGGGTGGGGGCATGGCCCGTGCCGACCTGGACAAGCGACCCGGTGACGTCGCGGCGATGTTCGACGCCATCGCCGGGCGCTACGACCTGCTGAACGACCTGCTCTCCATGGGCCAGGTGCGCCTCTGGCGGCGAGCCGTGGCGCGGATCACCGGGTCCCGCCCGGGGGACCGGGTGCTCGACCTGGCGGCCGGCACCGGGACCTCATCGCTGACGTTCACCGCCACCGGCGCGGACTGCGTGGCCTGCGACTTCTCCCTCGGCATGCTCCGGGCCGGCAAGTCCAGCCAGCGCGGCAGCGGGCCGGGACGACTGAGTTTCGTGGCCGGTGACGCGCTGCGGCTGCCGTTCCGCGACGAGGCGTTCGACGCGGTGACGATCTCGTTCGGGCTGCGGAACGTGGCCGACCCGGTGGCGGGCCTGGCCGAGATGCGCCGGGTGACCAGGCCGGGCGGGCGGCTCGTGGTGTGCGAGTTCAGCGCGATCGCGATCGCTCCTGTGGATATGCTTTACCGGCGTTACCTGCTCCATGCCCTGCCTGCGATCGCCCGGCGGGCGGCCCGTAACCCGGAAGCCTACGAGTACCTGGCCGAGTCGATCGTGGACTGGCCGGCCCAGCGTGAGCTGGCCGGCCTGATCAAGACGGCCGGCTGGTCGTCGGTGCGATGGCGGAACCTGAGCCTGGGCGCGGTGGCTGTGCACGTCGCCCGGCGCGGCTGACCTGGGGCCATGTCGGTCCCGGCGGCCGGCGCCGGGTGAACACTGCCCCCGCACCAAGCCACGACCGGCTAGGTCTAAACTAATGGCAAAGAATTTGTGAAGCGGTTCACAAGAACACCAGGATCTGATCAAGTGACCGAGCACGCTCCCCCCGCCCCGAAAAAACCACCCGCCGACGAAGCCGACGTCATCGTCGTGGGCGCCGGTCCCGCCGGTGCCACCACCGCCTTCTACCTGGCACAATCCGGGCTCGACGTACTGCTGCTCGAGAAGTCCAGGTTCCCGCGGGAGAAGGTGTGCGGCGACGGGCTGACCCCGCGCGCGGTCAAGACCCTCGTCAGCATGGGCATCAGCGTCACCGAACAGGACGGCTGGGTGCGCAACAAGGGCCTGCGCGTCATCGGCGCGGGCAAGCGGCTGGAGCTGTCCTGGCCCGAACTGGCCAGCTATCCCGGCTACGGCCTGGTTCGCACCCGGCACGACATGGACGAGACGCTGGCCCGCCGGGCGCAGCAGGCCGGCGCGAGGCTCCTCGAGGGCGTCACGGTGACCGGCCCGGTCCGCAGCGAGCGCACCGGCCGGATAACAGGAGTGACCGGCCGCCCCGATGGAGAGGCGGAGCGCACCTACAAAGCCCGGGTCGTGGTCGCGGCGGATGGCAACTCCTCGCGGCTCTCCGTGGGCATGGGCCTGCGCAAGCGCGACGACCGGCCGCTCGGCGTCGCGGTCAGGACGTACTACCAGACACCCCGGCACGACGACGACTACCTGGAGTCCTGGCTCGACCTGTGGGACGGCGACCGGCTGCTGCCCGGCTACGGCTGGATCTTCGGCATGGGCGACGGGACCTCCAACGTCGGGTTGGGGCTGCTCAACACCAGCGCCGCGTTCGGCCACACGGACTACCACGCCCTGCTACGCAAGTGGCTCAAGGGCATGCCGGCCGAGTGGGGCTTCACCGAGGAGAACCGGACCCAGCCGATCCGCGGCGCGGCGCTGCCGATGGGCTTCAACCGCACCCCGCACTACCACCAGGGCCTGCTGCTGGTCGGCGACGCGGGCGGCATGGTGAACCCGTTCAACGGCGAGGGGATCGCGTACGCGATGGAATCGGGCGAGATTCTCGCCCGCACGATCGTGCAGGCGCTGGCCCGTTCGCGCCGGGCGGAGACCGAACGGGT
>DATDIH010000377.1:0-6381 GCA_036521155.1 Streptosporangiaceae bacterium | reverse complement strand
GTGGGTGGAAGTCAGGCCGACCAGCTCCCGGTCGTGCCACAACATGGCGGTGGCGCCGCAGCAGCCGCTGACCTCGCGCACGGCCAGCTCAGTGAGCCGGTTCAGCGACCGCATCTGCCCGGAGTTCCCCACGCTGAGCAGATCAGCCGCATCCCGGGCCAGATCATCGATGAGCATCTGACCTCCACTGGAATTGGCGCCTGATTGGGCGAGCTGTGTTGAGCGGCGAGCGGGCGTGCGGGGCCAGACACCGCGGCCGAGCTCGTGGGTTCATTCAAACACGAATCCGTGCATTGTTGCCACTCGGCAAATGTCACGAATCGGGGCGGTTTGGAGGTGGGCTGGGGGTGGCCTGGAGCCGGGCTGCGGAGGTGGCGTGAAGCCGGGTCCGGCGTGCCCGCTTCTTGCTGTTATCAGAGTGGGCGGCCGGCGAGGCGGAGGGACAAGCGGGGCTGGTGGGACGGGACCTGAGGCCGATGGGGGTCACGGGTATCGTGCGGGCGGTGGAGATCGAGGTGCGGGGCAGCGGGGACGCGGCGGGGTGGCCGCGGGCGGGGTGCTCCTGCGCGTCGTGCCGGCGGGCCCCGGATGAGGGGGTGCGGCGGGGACCGTTCCAGCTCGTGGTGGACGGGGTGCTGGAGTTGTCTCTGGGGCGAGTGGGGCCTGTGGGGCTTATGGGGTCTCTGGGGTCGGGGGTGCCGACGGGGTATCGGGTTCGGGAGCTGGACGGTGGGTGGGATGTGACTGGGCCGGATGGGGCCCGGTTGCTGGCCGGAGTCAGGCCGGAGGTGCCAGACGGGCCCGGCGGGCTGGAGGGGCCGGTTTGGTACGACGCGGTGGTGCTTGATCTGGGGAGCGACCCGAGCCAGCTGGGGCTGCTGCGGGCCCGGGGCGCGGTGACCGAGGGCACGCTGGTGCTGGCCGGGTTCGCCGGGCATCAGGTCCGGTCCGAACGCGAGCTGGCCCGGCGCTGCCAAATCTGGCGCGCCATCCTGCCGCGGGACGGCGACACCTTCACCGTGCCGGGACCGCCGGGGCTGGAGTCCGCCGGGCCGCGGGCGGAGCGAGTCCTGGTCCTCGGCGGGAGCGGCTCGGGCAAGTCGGCCGAGGCCGAGTTGCGGCTGGCGGCCGAACCATGCGTGACCTACGTGGCCACCGGCCAGCGGCCGGGCCCGGAGGACGCGGACTGGGCGGCCCGGGTCGCCGCGCACCGGGAGCGGCGTCCGGCCTGGTGGCGCACGGTGGAGACGGGGACCGAACCGGCCGCCCTGGCCCGCGAACTGGCTCACGCGGACGGGGCGGTGCTGGTCGACAGCGTCACCACCTGGCTGGCCGCGGCCATGGGCGAATGCGGGGCCTGGGACGGTTCCGCGGACGCGGCCGGGCGGCTGGCCGGGCTGGTCAGCGAGCTGCTGGCGGCCTGGCGGCAGAACCGCGGGTACGTGGTCGCGGTCAGCGACGAGGTGGGCCTGAGCGTGGTGCCGCCGACCCGGGCCGGCCGCATATTCCGCGATGAGCTGGGAAGTCTTAATCAGCGGCTGGCCGCCGACGCCGATGATTTCGTCATGATGGTGGCTGGCCGGCGGCTGATAACCGCAGACTGACCAAACGGCTCTTGCGGGCCGGAAGGCCGCCATTTACGCTGCGATAACGATCCGGGCGTCCGCATGGCCGCTCGGCTGGCACGGTGTGGGCGGTGACAGTTACCGTTAAGCACAGAAGGGGTCTACGGGGGAAGACCGGCCCCCTGCGACCGACAGTTGACTCGGAGGCAACGCCATGACGCGCGTCGTTGTCGTCGGCGATCTCATGACCGACGCCGTCGCCCACGCGCTGTACCCGCTGGCCCGTGGCAGCGACACGGCCGCAACCGTGTCCATGCACGGGGGCGGTTCCGGAGCCAATATCGCCGCCTGGCTGGCCGTGGACGGCAACGATGTCGCGTTCGTCGGCCGCCGCGGCGCGGACATCGCCGGCCGGAACCGCGACATGGAGCTCATGGGCTACGGCGTGGACGCCCGCCTGGTCATGGACCCCGAGCGGCCCACCGGGACCTGCGTCGTCATGATCACCCACAAGGGTGAGCACACCATGCTGTCCGACCCCGGGGCCAACTCGGCGCTGTCCTCCGACGACCTGCCGCGCGACCTGTTCGCGGGCGGCAACCACATGCACGTGTCCGGGTACACGCTGCTCAGCGAGGGGGCGCGGCCGGCCGCGCTGGCCGCCATCCAGTACAGCATCCGGGCCGGCATGTCGGTCTCGGTCGACGCCGCGTCGGCCGCGCCACTGGAGCGGGCCGGGGCCGAGCCCTTCCTCGAGCTGAGCAACGGCGCCACCCTGCTGTTCGTGAACGGAGCCGAGAGCCAGGTGCTCACCGGCCGCGACGACGCCGAGCAGGCGGCCCGGGTCCTGACCGCCTGGTATCCGCAGGTCGTGGTCAAGATGGGCGGCGACGGCGCGCTGTTCTACGCCAACGGGCGCCCGCCGGTGCAGGTGCCCGCGCCTCCGGTGGACCGGATCGTCGACGGCACCGGGGCGGGCGACGCCTTCTGCGCCGGGTTCCTGGCCGCCTGGCTGGACAAGAAGCCGCCCGGCGAGGCGCTGTCCAGCGGCTGCCGGCTGGCCGCGCACGCCTTGGGCCTGGTCGGCGCGCGGCCCGTTCTGTAGGGCTTTCGTGGCTGACTTCCTGCGCGGGCTGTTCGGCCTGGACGGCCGGGTCGCCCTGGTCACCGGCGGCAGTTCCGGGATCGGCCGGGCCATGGCCGCGGCGCTGGCCGGAGCCGGGGCCCGGGTGGTGGTGCTGGCCCGCGGCGAGGCCGACCTGAAGGAGACCGTGGCCGCGCTGGCGGCCGACGGATGTGTGGCGGCCTGGGTGAGCGCGGATCTGTCCGATCGGGCCGCGGTGGCGGCCGGGGCGGACTCGGCGGCGGCGGCGTTCGGGGAGCCGGACATCCTGGTCAACTGCGCCGGGATCAACCTGCGCCCGCCCATGGCCGAGCTGACCGCGGACCAGTGGGACCAGACCATGGCCGTGAATCTGACCGCGCCGTTCCTGCTCGGCCAGCGGTTCGGGCCCGGCATGGCCGCGCGCGGCTGGGGGCGGATCATCAACGTGACCTCCCAGCAGTATCACCGGGCGTTCGGCCGCAGCGGCGGCTACGGCGCGTCCAAGGGCGGCCTGGCCGCGCTGACCCGGTCCCAGTCCGAGGCCTGGTCCCCGTCGGGAGTCACGGTCAACTCGGTGTGCCCGGGCTTCGTGCCCACGAAGCTGAACGCGGCGGTGGCCAACGACCCGGAGCGTTCGGCGGCGATGGTGGCCCGGACCATGGTCGGGCGCAACGGGGCGGCGGAGGACTTCGCCGGGGCCGCGGTGTTCCTGGCCAGCGAGTCCGCGGCGTTCGTTACCGCGCAGACGCTGTATGTGGACGGCGGCTTCTCCGCCACCTGAGGGTCCAGGGGGCCTGGACGGGCCCGGAGGTCAGCCCTTTTGTACGCAATGATCCCTTTGCCGACACTCTTATGTACGTACCGATCCCTTTGCGAACATTGGGAGGCGCAGGGGCGGGCGATGAGGGCGGGATTCAGCGGATCGCTCGTTGGCTGTTGACAGAATTAGTTTGGAAAGTATACGAACTAATGGGTAGCGGGGGTCAGGTCTGTAGCGGGGGTCAGGTCTGCGGTCACCGGCAGCGTGACAGGAGTTGACAGCGATGAGCCGAACCTTCCGTCGTCACTGGGCCCGTGGGGCCACCGCCGTCGCCTCGGTCATGGCCCTGGCCTGGCTCGGCACCGGCGCGCAAGCCCTGGGCGCGGCCAGCGGCGCGCAATCCTCGCAGGCCACACAAGCCGTACCGGCCAGGCAGGTCACCGCCGGCGGCGCGGGGTCCTCGGCAGTTGCTGACACCGGGGCCAGCAACGTGTCGAACTTGGGCGCCCAGGGCTGGCAGGTGCAGAGCAGCGCGAGCGCCACCCAGACCGGGGCGCAGATCTCCACCCCCGGTTTCGCTACCGGCGGCTGGCTGCCGGTGGCCAACGACGACGCGGGCGCGCCCGGGACCGAGATCGAGGCGCTGGCCCAGAACGGCCGGTGCCCGGGAGACCCCAGCCTCCAGCCGGTGAACCAGAGCGCCGACAGCACGCACAGCGTGTTCTACTCCACCAACCTGCGGAGCTGCTACGGCTACATGGACTCGGTGGGCGCCGACACCGTGGCCGAGTTCGCGGTGCCGTGGTGGTGGCGGACCGACTTCACCCCGAGCCTGCGGCCGGGCCAGGCCGCCAACCTGATCATCAACGGGGTGATCGGCTCGGCCAACGTGTGGGTCAACGGCCACGAGATCGCGTCAGCCAGCACCGTTACCGGGGCTTACTCACAACAGTCATTCGATATCAGCAAAGACGTCCGGTCCGGTGTGAACTCGCTGGCGATCGAGGTCAACCCGAACAACCCCCAGACCATGTTCACCCTCGATGACGTGGACTGGAATCAGATACCGCCGGACAACAACACCGGCATCCAGTTCCCGGTGCAGCTGTCCGTGGCGGACGCGCTGGCCGTCGGCAACGCGCACGTGGTGCAGAACAACACCACCAGCCTGAGCCGGTCGGCGCTGACCGTGAAGACCGACGTCAGCAACGACGGCAGCACCGCCCAGAGCGGGCTGGTGACCGCCACGATCAGCCCGCCCGGCCACGGAGCGGCGATCAAGGTCGCGCAGAACGTGACGGTGCCGGCCCACACCACCCAGACCGTGTCCTTCGCGCCGGGCCGGTACCCGGCCCTGACCATCGCCCACCCGCAGATCTGGTGGCCCTACCAGCTGGGCGGCCAGCCGCTCTACACGCTGCGCACGTCGGTGTCGCGGGGCGGTACGGCCCTGAACTCCACCAGCGAGGAGTTCGGGATCAGGAACGTCACCTCGTACCTGACCAGCGGCACATCCCCGGGCGCACCGAACGGAGCCCGGGCCTTCAAGATCAACGGCGTGCCGATCGTGATCCGCGGCGGCGGCTTCTCGCCGAACATCTTCCTGCACTACTCCGCGGCCGACATCGCCCAGCAGATCGCGCTGATGAAGAACATGGGCGTCAACACCATCCGCCTGGAAGGCCACATCATGCCGGACGACTTCTTCCGGCAGATGGATCAGGCCGGCATCCTGATCAACGCCGGCTACCAGTGCTGCGACGCCTGGGAGCTGCAATCCAGCGGGCTGACCAGCGCGGCCGACTACCAGGTGCTGCGGAACTCGGCGCTGACGATCGGCCAGGAACTGCGCAACCACCCCAGCGTGTTCAGCTTCCAGTGGAGCGACCAGCCGCCGCTGCCCGAGCAGGAATCGGTGACGCTGGCCGCCCTGGCCCAGGCCGGCTTCGACGACCCGGTGATCTCCTCGGCCGAATACAACACCAGCCCGCAGCTCGGGCCGTCCGGGGAGAAGGAAGGGCCGTACAACTGGGTGCCGCCCGACTACTGGTACGACACCACGCACTACGCCACCGACGACTCCACCCAGACCAACGCGGGCGGCTCGTGGGGACTCGACAGCGAGCAGAGCGCGGGCGACACCATCCCCACCCCGGACTCGCTCAGCCGCTTCATGTCCCCGGCCGAGCTGTCGAACCTGTGGCAGCAGCCGGATTACAACCAGTACCACCTGAACTACGAGCCCAAGTGCAGCGTGGACTACTCGTTCGGGACGCTGTGCAAGTTCGACAGCGCGCTGAGCAGCCGGTACGGCTCGTGGTCGAGCCTGAGCCAGTACATCGAGCTGGCCCAGGCCCAGAACTACGAGAACACCCGGGCCCAGTTCGAGGCGTTCGTCGACCACTCCACCAACAAGCCGGTGCCGTCCACCGGGACGATCTACTGGCAGCTGAACAAGGGCTGGCCCAGCCTGCTCTGGAACCTGTACGGCAGCGACGGTGACCAGGCCGGCGCCTACTTCGGCACCCAGGAGGCGAACCGGTCCCTGCACGCGCTTTACGCGCTGGACAACGGCACGGTGACCCTGGACAACCTGTCGGGCGCGCGGCAGGCGGGCCTGTCCGTGCAGTCCAAGGTGTACAGCCTGGGCGGCAAGCTCCTCGACGACCAGACCGTACGCGGGATCACCCTGACCAGCCAGCAGGTGCGCAATAAGGTGCTCACCCCCAAGGTGCCCACGTCGGCCCAGGCCCAGGTGTACTTCGTCGAGCTGGTGCTGAGCCAGCACGGGAAGGTCGTGGACCGCAACGTCTACTGGCTGTCCACCGTGCCGGACGTGGTCAACTGGGCCAAGACGCTGGGCGAGCCGTCCGGCGTGATGTCGCAGTACGCCAACCTGAAGGCGCTCCAGACGCTGCCCGCGTCCTCGGTGGTGGCCACGGCGGCCACCA
>DATDIH010000376.1:0-5533 GCA_036521155.1 Streptosporangiaceae bacterium | reverse complement strand
CCGGCCAGCGCGAGGACCGTGGTCGTGGTCGCGACGATCTTGGTCAGCGAGGCCAGGTCGAACACCGTGCCGATGGTCATCGGGCGGCTCGCGCCGGGGATGGTGTCGGCCTGCCCGGCCACCCAGGTCGCCAGCGTGGTCGCACCCCGGCCCACCGCGGCCACCGCGCCCGGCAGCGGCCCGTCCGCGACCGCCGCCGTGATCAGCTCCCCGGCCCGCCCGAGCCCTCCATTCCCGCTCACCCCTGCAGCCTCGCTCACCCTTCTAGTCTCACTCACCCCTTCAGCCTCGCTTACATCTCTGGCCTCTTCAGCCACGATCGCCGCCGCGGGCCACACCGGCCAGGATGTTTCCGGGCTGCCGGGCAAAGGAAGCCTGCGGCGCGCCGGCCAGCAGCGCCGCGCCGACCTCGGGCGGGGCCAGCGGCCGCACCGCCCCGGTCAGCCCGGTGAACGCGGCCCAGCAGACCGGGGCGCTGAACACCCCGCCCAGGCCGGACACGGGCAGCGGGCCCAGCACGCGCCGGATGGCCCCGGCCAGGCCGGCCAGGTGCCGGGCCGCGTCCGTGACGATCTGCCGGGCGGCCGGGTCGCCGTCGGCCAGCGCGGTGACGGCCGGGGCGAACCGGGACACCAGGCCCCGGTCGGCCGGGTGGCCGTGGATCTCGGCGATCAGGCCGGACAGGTCGGGGCCGGCCATCGCCACCACCGCATCGTGCAGCGTCGCCGATCCGCCGGTCCCGTCCTCCCAGCGCAGCGCGGCGCTGACCGCCGACCGGCCGATCCAGTAGGCGCCGCCCTCGTCGCCGAGCAGGAAGCCGTGCCCGCCGGCCCGCACCCATCGCCGGCCATCCGAGCCGGTGGCCCCCGATCCGGTCCCGGCGAACACGGCGATCCCCGGCCGCCCGCCGAACGCCCCGAACCAGGCCGTCTCGCCGTCCCCGGTCAGGTGCACCGGGCAGCCGGTCCGGTGGGTCAGCTCGGCGGACAGCCGGGCCGCTTCCGGGGCCGACCGGACCCCGGGCAGCCCGATCCCGGCCGCGGTCGCCCCGGCCGGGGTGATGATGTCGGCCAGGAGGTCCAGGAAGCAACCGGTCAGCAGGCCGTTCATCGGCGGCGCCGTCCACCGGCGGGCCACCCGGTTCCCGGTCACCAGGACCACCCTGGTCGCGCTGCCTCCGGCGTCGATGCCGAGCAGCCGCCCCGGCCCCAGGCCCGGAATCCCCGCGGGGAGAGTGGCCGGAGATGATTCGTTAATCACCAACGACTTCCCTCTCTAATCTGTCATATCGTAACAGCCATGAGCGTTCCGTCCGATGCGCCGCGAGCGGCCGTGACCGCTTCCAGCCCGGTTCCCGACCTGGCCGCCCTGCCGCCGACGGAACGGCGAAACCCGCGCACGACCGACATCGACCTGCTGCCGACCCGGGCCATGCTGGGCCTGCTGCAGGCCGAGGATGCGGCGGCGTCGGCCGCGGTGCGCCCGGTGCTGGGCACCCTGGCCGGGATCGTGGACGAGGCCGCCACCCGGATCCGGGGCGGGGGCCGGGTGCACTATTTCGGGGCGGGCTCGTCGGGCCGGATCGCGATGCTCGACGCCAGCGAGCTGGTGCCGACGTTCAGCCTCCCACCCGACCTGGTCGTCGCCCACCTGGCCGGGGGCGAGACCGCGATGTTCCGGGCCGTGGAGGGCGCCGAGGACGACCGGAACCACGGCGCGGACGACGCCGGCGACGTGACCGGCCGTGATCTGGTCATCGGGCTGACCGCCAGCGGGCGGACGCCGTACGTGGCCGGTGCCCTGTCGGCGGCGGCCGAGCGCGGCGCGTACACCGCCCTGATCACCTGTAATCCCGGCTCGCCGCTGTGCGCGCTGGTCCAGGCGGCGGTCGTGGCCGAGACCGGCCCGGAAGCGATCGCGGGTTCCACCCGGCTGAAGGCCACGTCGGCGCTGAAGTCGATCATGAACAGCTTCTCGACCGCGCTCATGATCCGGCTCGGCAAGACCTTCTCCAACCTGATGGTCGAGGTCGCCCCCAGCAACGCCAAGCTGCGCGCCCGCACCATGCGCATCCTGATGGACGCCTCCGGCCGGGACGAGGAGACCTGCGCGGCCGCGCTGGAGCAGGCCGGCGGCGAACTCGGCCTGGCCATGGTCCTCCTGCTGTCGGACGCGAGCGCGCCGGCCGCCCGGCAGGCCCTGGCCGCCGGCCGCGGCGTCCGCGGCGCCCTGTCGGTCCTCGGCGTCACGGCGTCGGCGCCACCTTCGCCGCGCGGCCAGCGGATGGCCGCCGACATGGGTGAGCAGCCGGCCGTGCTGAGCGCCCTGGCCGCCCGGGCCGACGAGATCGCCGCCCTCGTCACCAAGGTCCTCCCCGAACGCCCGGCCGGCATCGTGCTGACCGGCGGCGCATCACCCGGCGTGGCCCGCTACGGGCGCCGGCTGCTGCAGGCCGTGACCGGCGTGCCGGTCCAGATCCTGCCGCCCGCCGAGACCCGGGGCCCCAGCGCGGACCGGGACTACCACGGGTATCTGGCCGTGGCGCTGGGCGGCCCGGGCGCGGAGCCGGCCTCGGCCGCGGCCCTGGAAGCCGTGCAGCGGCAGGGGGCCCGCGGGCTCGCCGTCACCGATGGGGCCGGCCGCCCGCTCCTGCTGGCCGCGCGCTCGGTGCTGGCCCTGGCGGCCGGCCCCGAGCGGGCCCCGCTGGCCACCAAGACCGTGACCGCCCAGCTGCTCGCGCTGGCCCTGCTGGCCCGCGCCTTCGACCCCGGGGCCATCGAGGCCGCCGCGGCCGGGGCGCTGGCCGGCCAGATCGCCGCCGTCCTGGCCGACGAGCCCGCCGGCGCGGTGGCGGCCGAGCTGAGCATGGCCCGCGGCGCCATCTGCCTGGCCGGGGGAGCCCTGCGGGTCGCGGCCCAGGACGCCGCCCTGAAGATCACCGAGGCCACGTCGGTGCTCGCCGCCGCGTACACACCCGAGGAATTCCAGTCGGGCTGGGCACCGGCGCTGTCGCCCGGATTCACGACATTCGGCTATAGCGAGGACCAGGATGATCGCGGGCTGCCGATGCTGGCCGGTGAGGTGACCCGCCGCGGGGCGACCTGGTTCGACGTGTCGCCGCACCCGGACGCGGCGGTCCGGCTACCGGCCGGCCTGCCCGCCTGGGCCCTGCCGATCGTGGCCGTGGTCCGCGGCCAGCAACTGGCCCGGGCCGCCGCCCTCCTGTCCGGCCGCGACCCGGACCAGCCCACTGAGCCCCGCCCGGCCGGCCCCTCGACGGCACCGCACCCTCCCGGCGCGCCCACCCGCTGACGGCCGCTCTCGTTACGTTTGGGTAAACGAATGCCACACAAAAAGGGACCGTCGTAATATATTTACATCATGGCCAACGCCCGCGCCGTCTGGCGGCAGCACGTGACCAGCCTGGTTGACTCCGCGCTGGGCCGTAACGATGCCGTCCTCGAGGACGTGAGCGCGGCCATCGCCCGCACCGTGCGGTCCGGCGGCCGGGTCTTCGCCTTCGGGGCCGGTCACTCGATCTCGCTGGTGAGCGAGATGTACCGGCGGGCCGGCAGCTTCCGGGCCCTGCGCCCGGTCTGGAACGCCGAGCTGACCTCACACGAGGACGCGGACGAGGAAACCAAGGGCCGGCTGGAAGCGGCCTCCGGCTACTACCGGGAGCTCACCCGGGACCTGGACTGGGGGCCCGGCGACCTGTGCTGGGTCATCTCCAACTCCGGGCGTAACGCCCTGGTGGTGGAGTTCGCTCAGGAGGCCAAGCGCCGGGGGGTCGAAGTCGTCGCGCTGACCTCGGTCCAGCATTCCACCGCGGTGCCGCCCACCCCGGGCCTGCCCCGGCTGCTGGACATCGCCGACCACGTGCTCGACAACGCCGGCCGGCTCGGTGACGCCGCCGTCGACATCCCCGGGCTGGCCGAGGCGGTCGCGCCGACCTCGACGATCATCGGCGCGGCCCTCATCCACTCGGCCTGGGCGGGCGCGGCGGAACGGCTGGTCGCCGCCGGCCAGGTGCCCGACGTCTGGGCCAGCGCCAATTCCGGACCGGTGGCGGCCGGCCCGATGCCCGAGGGGGGCCAATGAGTAATTTCTTCCCGAAGGAGCAGCCGATGGCAGCGAACAGGCTCTGGCCCAGAAGCAGGTCCAGAAGACGGACGACCACGATGATCTCGGCGGCGCTGGCCGCCGGGCTGGCGCTGACCGCCGCGGCCTGCTCCAGCGGCTCAGGTGGCGGGGGTGGGGGCGGAGGCGCCACCACCCTGAAGATGATCACCTGGGTCAACCCGCCCGCGGTCCAGGCCCTGAAGCAGATCAACACCGAGTTCCACAAGAAGTACCCGAACATCACGGTCAAGCTGCAGACCGCGGCCAACGTGAACGGCCCCTACGCGACCCTGCTCCAGCAGACCGTGAACTCCAGCAGCGCCGACATCGTGACCTCGGTGCTGCCGCTGCAGTCCCCGCTCCCGCTCAACCCGACCCGCAAGAACGAGAGCCCGTGGCAGTTCTTCACGACCAGCGGGGCGTTCGCCGACCTCACCGGGCAGAGCTTCCTCAACGACTACAAGCCCTCCGAGATCGGGGACGAGACGTACAAGAACAAGGTGTACGGCCTGGTGTCCGGCACCTACCAGGAGGGCGTCTTCTACAACAAGCAGACGTTCGCCAAGTACCACCTGAGCGTGCCCACCACCTACAACCAGTTCCTCAGCCTGTGCCAGACCCTCAAGTCCAAGGGCGTGCAGCCGCTGTACACCGCGCTGGGCAACGTCGGCCCGGTCTACCTGCAGTTCATGTACTACGAGGCCATGATCGACCTGTGGTACCCGCACGCCCCGGGCGGGAACCTGGCCACCGCGCTGGAGAAGGGCACGGCCAAGTGGACCGACCCGCTGTTCGTCCAGGCCATGAACGAGGAGAAGACGGTCGCGAAGTACCTGGAGCCGAACTACACCGGCGTCCCGTGGGAGAGCATGCCCGGTGACTTCGCCAGCGGTAAGGGGGCCATGCTGCTCGACGGGTCCTGGGACCTGCCCCTCATCCAGCAGGCCAACTCCAAGGTCCAGGTCGGGTTCTTCCCGCTGCCGTTCAGCAACACCGCGGCCGACAACCAGCCTTACGTGAGCGACAACCTGACGTTCTCGGTGCTGAACGCCTCGCCCAACAAGGCCGCGGCCGAGAAGTGGCTGGCGTTCTTCTCCTCGCCGTCGATCTACTCCCAGTACGTGAACATCACCGGCATCTCGCCCAGCCAGAAGACCGGCTCGTTCAGCGGCTACGCGGCCAAGGCCATGGGCAGCTGGTTCGGCAAGGGCGTCAACCAGAACGTCTCCTACCCGCCGCTCGGGCCCAGCAACGGCTACTACGACCAGCAGGCCAACTGGCCGAACCTGCAGCTGAGCGTCGTCCAGGGCAAGGAGACCGCCCAGCAGGCGGCGGCCACCTACGCCAAGGACTGGACGGCGCCGTGATCGGACGGCAGACCGGGACGGGGCCGCAGGCCTCGTGAGCGTGC
>DATDIH010000375.1:0-12056 GCA_036521155.1 Streptosporangiaceae bacterium | reverse complement strand
TGGTGCCCAGTTCACCAGCCTTCGAATAAGAAATGATCGTCTCGATCCGATCGCGAGCCACGCCGAGGTCGATGGCCAGGTCGAGGTACTCGGGGCCGTGCAGGTCGATGAAGGCGTCGATCCCGTCCGGAGCCAGGGCCCGGAGCCGATCGGCCAGCTGTGCTCGCTCCCCCCCGCCCGGCCCGGCGGCGCCGTACTCGACCGGGACCGCGCCGTGGGCGGTGAGCCAGCCGGCGTTGGCGTTCGAGGCGATGCCCAGCACGCGGGCGCCCCGGTGGACCAGCAACTGGGTCAGCACCCGGCCGACCCCGCCCGCGGCCGCCGACACCGCCACCACATCACCCGCGCCCGCGCCGACCGCCCGGGCCGCCGCGTAGGCGGTGACCCCCACCACGTACAGCGAGCCAGCCACTTCCCAGGCCATACCGGCCGGCTTGCGGATGAGCTGGGTCGCGGGAACGGCCGCGTGGGTGGCGTGACTGGACCGGGTCCAGGAGTAGCCGAGCACCTCGTCGCCGAGACCGAACGCGGTCACATCCGGGCCGGCCGCCACGACCACGCCGGCCAGGTCGCTGCCCTCCCCGGACGGGAATGAGCCCGTGGACTGCGGGTCCATGGCCCCACTGCGGATGGCGGCCTCGCCGGGGTTGATGGCGGCGGCCCGGACCTCGACCAGCACTTCGCCCGGGCCTGGTTTCGGGGTGGGTACATCGGCCACGTAGAGCACATCGGGACCGCCGTAGCGGTCGAAGCGGACGGCCCGGGTCGAAGCTGTGGGCATCGCAGTGCCTTCTCTCGCTAAGCGGATGTTTTCGTCCGTTTAAGGCTACACGCTGATTCCGCGCAGGAAGATCCGGCGTTGCTGGTAGGCGTTCTCGTCGTCGCCCGGCTCGACCGGGTTGGCCGGCATCGGCTGGGCCAGCATGGAACCGAAGCGGACCACGGTCCAGGCGGTCACGTCCGCGCGGATGGTGCCGTCCTCGTGCCCGCGGCGGACGATCTCCGTCATCAGCTCGCGCATGCGGAACCGGCGCCGGGCCGATTCGGCGCCCGCGGTCCAGGGCGCGCCGTGCAGCGGCAGCACCAGCTGGTCGCGGACGGTGTAGCTGGTGGTGAGGAACTGCTCGACGGCCGCCAGGCCGGTCCCCGCGCTGGCCAGCGCCTGCTCGGCCAGGTCGATGAGCAGGCCGTAGGCGCGGACCGCGAGCGCCTCCAGCAGCGCTTCCCGGTTGGGGTAGCGGCGGTACAGGGTGCCCACGCCGACCCCGGCTTCCCTGGCGATCTCGGCCAGGGGGACGTGGCGGCCCTCGTTGAGGCCGGTCCGGATGGCGGCGGCCAGCACCCGCTCGGCGTTGGCGGCGGCGTCACTGCGCAGCGGCCTCGGGGCGGGTTCCGGTGGTTCGTCGGCCGGTCTCATGTCGGGTCTTCAGCCTGGTCGCCCGCCCCGCCCTCGTCAACGGGCCGGTTCCCGGCGCCGGCCTCGGCCACGACGTCGTAGCGGTGGCCGTAGCTCCGGATCACCGACTGGATGATGCCGGCCACCGGCAGCGACAGGAACGCGAACAGGAACCCGCCCAGCGCGCCGCCGATCAGCGCGGCCGCGAAGGCGATGGGAGCCGACACGTCCATCGTCCTGGCGGTGAGCTTGGGGGCCAGCAGGTAGTTTTCGATCTGCTGGTAGACGATGATCCAGGCCAGCGCGATGATCGCGTCCAGCGGGCTGACCAGCAGCGCGCCCAGCACCGGGGCGGCCCCGCCGATGTAGGTGCCGACCGCGGGGATGAACGTCGCGATCGTGGCCTCGAACACCGCCAGCGGCGCCGCGAACGGGACGTTGCGGATCCACAGCACCAGGAACATCAGCGAGCCGTTGATCACCGCGATCAGCAGCCGGGAGTAGAAGTAGCCACCGGTCTGCCGGATGGCCTCCTCCCACACGACCAGAATCTGCCGCTGCCGCCGCGGCCGGAACCGGGACAGCACCGCCCGCCGCAGTTGCGGGCCCTGGGCGACCATGTAGAAGGTGAAGAAGGCCACCACCGAGACCTCGAACAGCACCCCGGCCAAGGTGGCGGCCACGTGCAGGATGCCCCCGGTGACCTGCTGGGCAGCCGAGATCAGGTCGTCGCTGTACTTCGTGAGCTGCTGTTGCAGACTGGCCCGGTCGAGCTTGACCCCGAACGGCTTGAGGTACCTGGCCAGGTTGTTCAGCAGGTCGGGCAGGGACGTGATCAGCTGCCGGGTCCCGGTGACCACGGCCGGGATCAGCAGGGCCAGCAGCCCGGCCACGGCCACCGCCACGGCCAGGAAGATCAGCCCGGTGGCCAGGCCCCGGCGCCAGCCCCGGCGGGCCAGCCAGCCGACGGCCGGCTCGATCGCGAACGACAGGAACAGCGAGACCACGATCAGCTGGAAGATGCCCGCCAGCCGGTGGGCCAGCGAGTCGGCCAGCCGTTCCAGGAACAAACCACCGACGATGGCGGCTGTAAGCCATAGCGCCGCGTGCCGGACAAAGGTCGAGCTCCACGGCTGGAAGACGGTGACCCGTGGCCGCTGGCCGGCCTCGCTTTCGGCGCTGCGCTCGGCCTCGTTACCGGCGCTGCTCTCAGCGCCGTCGGCGGGCTGGTCCGGTGGGTTCGCGTCCACCCCCCTAGCTTGTCGCGTTTAGGCTGGGCCCAAGAAGCGACGCGCTGAACAGGGATCGGTGCATGACAGTCCCGGTATGGATGTGGGTAGCGGCGGCGATACTGGCTGTCGTCGTCGCGGCCGAGATCGTGCTGACCCGGCGCGCCGGCCGTACCCCGGCGGGCGGTTCGTCCCGGGTCCGCCAGGCCGTGCTGTGGGTCGGTGTGTACGTGACCCTGGCCATCCTGTTCGGGGTGGGTCTGGCCATGACCTCCGGCTGGGAGCCCGCCGGCCAGTACTACGCCGGCTTCCTCACCGAGTACAGCCTGAGCCTGGACAACCTGTTCATCTTCTACGTGATCATGAGCTGGCTGGCGGTGCCGGCCGCCCGCCAGCAGCGGGTCCTGCTCTACGGCATCATCCTGGCCCTGGTCCTGCGCACCGGGCTGATCGTGGCGGGCACGGCCGCGATCAACCGCTTCGACTGGCTGTTCTACCCGCTGGGTGGCTTCCTGCTGTGGACCGCGTTCGGGCTGCTTCGCGGCCGGGCCGACAATCCGGCCGAAGAGCAGCCGGGCCGGGTGCTGCGCTTCCTGCAGCAGCGGCTGACCCGGGCCAGCCATCACCACGTGGGTCCGCCCATGGTGCTGCTGATCGCGGCCATCGCGGTGGCCGACGTGATGTTCGCCTTCGACTCGATCCCGGCCATCTTCGGCATCACCACCAAGCCGGTGCTGATCGTGGCGGCCAACGTGTTCGCGCTGATGGGCCTGCGGCACCTGTACGTGCTGCTGATCCGGATGCTGGACCGGCTGGTGTACCTGAACACCGGGCTGGCCGTGGTGTGCGCGTTCATCGGCGCCAAGCTGATCCTGGGGGCCCTGCACGACAACGGGGTCCGGTGGGCCGTGCACATCCCGACCTGGCTGTCGATCACGGTCGTGGTGCTCATCCTGGCCGTCACCGCGATCGCGGGCTGGGCGGGCCAGGCCGCCGAGCGGCGGCGCCAGCGCCTGGCCGCCATGGCGGACGGGCCGCTGTCCATGGGGCCGCTGCCGGGCGGCCCGCTGTCCAGCAGCGAACGGACCATGCTGGAGCGGCGCTTCGCGGTCATCGACACCGACGGGAACGGCGCCTGGCAGCGGGCCGACTGCACGCTGCTGACCCAGCGGCTGTGCGCCGCGTTCGGCCACACCGACGACTCGCTGCCCGCCCAGGCGGTGGCCACCGGGCAACTGGGCCTGTTCGACGTGCTGCTGCAGCACATGGACACCGACCGTAACCAGGAGATCAGCCGCGACGAGTTCGTCAGCGGCCTCGGCCAGCTGATCACCGACCGCCCGGCGTTCGACATCGCCGTGCACACGGCCGCCCTCACCCTGGTCCAGGTGGCCGACCGGGACCACAACGGCGTCCTCGACAGCGCCGAATACGCCGACCTGGCCGCGGTCTACGGCGCCGACCCCGACGAGGCCGCCGCCGCCTTCGACCGCCTCGATCTGGACCGCAACGGCGTCCTGGACACCGCCGAGCTCACCGTGGCCATCAGCCAGTTCTTCGCCAGCCGCCCCGGCGCCGAGCCCCGCGTCCTCCGCCCCGTCGGCTGACCCGCCGACCCGCGGCCCGGCCAGCAGGCTGGGTCAAAGCGCGAGCCGGATCAGGGTGCGGCGTTCCAGAGGACGTCGATGGGCAGAGCCCGGAGGCGGTCCCCGAAGGGGAGGGTCTGCTGCCCGGTGTAGAGCACGTATCCGGCCACCAGCCGAGGGCCGAGCCGCTGGGCGAGGTGGCGCAGTCCGGCGAGATCCTCACCACGGATAGTGGCACCGGCCTTTACTTCGATGGCGATGACCCGGCCGTCAGGTGTTTCCAGAACGGCATCGACCTCGACCCGGTCTTTGGTGCGGTAATGGTGGAGACGGGCACGCTCGGAGCACCATGTGAGCTGGCGAGCCAGCTCCATCAGCACAAAGGTCTCAATCATTGCCCCCGCCGCCCCATCCGGTTCACCGAGCCGGGCGGCATCCTGGCCCAACAGGTGAGCGGTGATGCCCACGTCGACGAAGGCGAGCTTGGGCGTGCCGATGGCTCGCTGGGTCTGGCCAGCGGACCAGGCCGGGATCTGCTTGATGAGGAATACCGCCGTCAGCAGTTCCAGATATCGATTCAAAGTGGTCCGGGGAATGCCCGATTCAGCGGCGAGCGTGGCCGGAACGAGAAGGGCGCCGGAGCGTCCAGCTAGCAGAGCTAGCAATCGACGAAGGTCGCCGCGTCGCTCAATAGCGCCGACCTCTTTAACGTCACGTTCGATGAGGTTGGTCAGGTACGAGTCGAAGAAGGCCGCACGGCGGCGCGGGGATCGGCGGACCGCCTCGGGGTAACCGCCACGAACGACCCGCTCAAGATAGTCCCGCTTGCGCAGAGTTGAGGTACGGGCGAGAGCAGGTCCATGGCTGAAAGCCGCGTCGATAAAGCCGTCAGGGGCGCGTTCGATCTCTCCCTGCGAGAACGGCCACAACTCGATGATCTCCATCCGGCCCGGGAGCGCATCGGGAAGGTCCCGCAGCGCGAGCACCTGCGCCGAACCGGTCAGCAGAAACCGACCCGGCTGAGGATCCTCGTCCACAACCACTTTGATCGAGCGGAACAATTCAGGGGCCAGTTGGACCTCATCGATCACCATGAGCCCGTCATGCTCGACGAAGCTGGCGGGGTCATCGTGGGCCGCGCGCAATGTAGCTGGGTCGTCCAGGAAGCGGACTATCGCACCCGGGCTTGCCTGGGCGGCGAGCCGGGCGAGAGTGCTCTTACCGGTTTGTCGAGCACCATTGAGAGTGACAACACGGGTATCTGCCAGTGCTTCGGCCAGGAGTTGCTGAGCTCGGCGGGGAACTAGTTCCCGGTTCGGCTGCATCACAGTAGTATGACTCGCCGCCCTGATTCTTGTGGTCATTTGGTCGCAAGATAGATGGTCATTTGGTCGCTTGTTTCGTGGTCATCTGGCCGCTCTCGCTGTGGTCATCTGGCCGAAATTTCACGCTTGTTTCAGTGCTCGTCGACGTGGAGGAGGTCTTGCTGGGACAGGAGTTTGTCCAGGCGGCCCTGGTCGACCCGGCTGACCAGGGCGGTCTCCTCCTGGCGGTCGCGGATGCACTTGGCCAGAGTGAACGCCGAGGTGACCACGTACAGCAGGCCGAGGGCGAGGACGCCACGGACCTAGGTGGTGAACCCGCGCTGCTCGAATTCTGCGCTAAGTAACCAATCGCCCGTCGCGTCCGATTTCGTAGTCGGCTGGCGACGCCCCGTAAATTCTGCGATCATGGCTGGACCCGGGCGCGGACCGACGCGCTACGAGACGGGCGGGTCACGGGAGCAGCGGGGATGACTGACACCCAGGCCGCCGAGCTGCTGGCCGACCTGGCCCGGCGGATCACCGCCAGTTTGGACCTACGAGAGACCCTGCAGGTGGTGGCCCAGGCCGTGGTCGACCAGCTCGGCTTCGGCGCGGCCGTGGTCAACCTGGTTCAGCCGGGCGACATGTGCGAGGTCGCCGCGGCCGCGGGCCCGGACGATGTCGGGCAGGCGCTGCTCGGCACCCGGGCCCCGATGGAGAGCTTCCGCCGCCTGCTGGACGGCTGCGAGGCCTGGGGCGAGCTGCGCTTCCTCGACCATCGCAAGGACCAGGGCCTGTCCCGGGGACTGGCGGGCTGGACGCCGCCCGGCGAGCCCAGCGATGACCCGGACGCCTGGCATCCCGAGGACATCCTGCTCGCTCCGCTCTACGCCCCCGGCCACGTCTTGATCGGCCTGCTCAGCGTGGATATCCCGGCCGACGGGCGGCGCCCGGGCCCGGCCCGGCGGCGGCTGCTGGAGCAGTTCGCGGCGCACGCCGCACTGGCCATCGAGCACTCCCGGGTGCACACCCTGGTGGCCGACTCCGAGCAGCTGTTCCGGGCCATGTTCGACCGGTCACCGATCGCCATCGCGCTGATGACCGAGGACCAGTGCATCACCCGGGTCAACGCCGCCTGCGAGCGGCTGCTCGGCCGCGGCGCCGCCGAACTGGTCGGCCACGCCGCCGATGAGCTCGTCCCCGACGTCACCAGAACCCCCATCCACGGCCATACCGGGCTCGGCGACCAGTACGAGGTGCACTTCACCCGGCCGGACGGCAGCCAGGTCTGGGGCCGGGTCAACCGCACGTCGCTGGCGGCCGGGATGCGCGCGGGCCCGCGCCTGCTGCTGGTCCAGATCGAGGACATCACGCTGCTGCGGACCATGCAGGCCCGGTTCGCGCATGCCGCCACCCACGACCAGCTGACCGGGCTGGCCAACCGCGCGCTGGTGCTCGACCAGCTGACCGAGGTGCTGGCCGACGCGGCCAAGCGCGGCCGCCGGGCCGCCGTGCTGTTCTGCGACGTCGACCACTTCAAGGAGATCAACGACACGCTGGGCCACGCCGCCGGCGACCAGCTGCTGACCGAGATCGGGCGCAGCCTGGCCTCGACCGCCCGGCACCGGGACGTGGTGGGCCGGTTCGGCGGCGACGAGTTCGTCCTGGTCGCCTACCCGATGCTGACCGAAGCCAAGGCCGCGGTGCTGGCCGACCGGGTCATGCGCGCGGTCCGGCGGCCGGTCGAGCTGTGCGGCGAGCCGGTAGTGCCGTCGCTGTCGATCGGGGTGGCCCTGTCCACACCGGGTGACAGCGCGGACGCCGTGCTGGCCGCGGCCGACCAGGCTCTGTACACGGCCAAGGCCGCGGGCCGCGGCCAGTGGCAGCTAGCCGCCGGTCACTGACCGCAGCTCGGCCGTGGGCTGGGCCGGGCTGAGCGTGCAGGTCCGCACGGTGTCCGCGTGCGCGGCCAGGATGGCGGCCAGCCGGGCCCCGGCCTGGTCCAGCCGCTCGGACGGCACCTTGCCGCTGGCCCGTTCCAGGATGAAGATCGCGTTCCGGCTGTCGGCCCGGAGCATGGTCCGGTGGCAGTCGCGGTGGTTCCAGTGCCGGGTCAGCACGGAGCTGCTGTCGGCGTAGATCACCTCACCGGGCCGGGTGTCCTCCCACGCCCCGGGCTCACCGAGGGGTTCGAACCGGTCGCCCTCGGCCGCCAGCCGGATCTCGATGTCCCCGCGCACCCGGTCCAGGTCGAACGCGCCCGCGGGCAGGCTGGACAGCACCGAGACACCGTTGTAGGCGTCCACGGCCGGACTGATCCGGGGCATCACCCCCGATTTGGTGACCCGCCGCAGCAGCGCGTCCACGCTGGGCCGGAACCGCTTCGGATTGGTGCCGAAGGCCCGGTAAGCCTCCTGCCAGGAAGCCACCGACTCGTTGACGGCCGGGTCGGCGCTGACCGTGCCGGCCGCCACCGCGGCTTCGGCCTCGGCCCGCACCTGATCCGTCTCGGGCCAGGGCGTCGTGTTGTCCAGTCCGTGGGCCACGACCAGCCGGATCTCGGCCTCGGCGAACCCATCGGCCACCGGCCCGGCCAGCGTGATCAGGGTCATGAACGGGCCGACTCGAGCTGGGCGGTGGCGTCCCGGGTGATGGCGGTGGCGTCGTTGGCCGTGGTGAGCAGGGTGCAGCCCTCGTCCCGGAACCGGCGGGCGGTGGCGGCGTCGGTGGCGTGCACCCCGACCGGCTTGCCCGCGGCCGCGCAGGCGGCCCAGATCCGCTTGAGGACCGGGTTGAACACCGGGTCGTCCAGGTCCCGCTCGCAGCCCAGGGCCAGTGACAGGTCGCGCGGGCCGACGTAGATCCCGTCCACCCCGTCGACGGCCAGGGTGGCCTCCAGGTCCTCCACGGCGGCGGGCGACTCCACCATGACCACGCAGAACGGGTCGGCCACGGCCAGCACGCCACCCGCGGACCGGTACCCGGCGGGCGGAAAGCGGACCGCGCCGGCCACCTCCCGGGCCTGGGCGGCCGAGTCCACGTTGGGCACGATGACCCCCTCGCAGCCCAGGTCCAGGCTGCGGCCGATGTCGGCCGGGTGCGCGTGCCGGATCCGGCCCACCGGTATCGCCCCCGCCAGCCGGATGGCGCTGGTCATCGCGGGCAGGTCGGTCTCGGTGGCGCCCCCGTGCTGCAGGTCGATCACCACGTAGTCGAAGCCCGCGGCGGCCAGCGGCCGGACGCTCAGCGCGGACGGGATCACTGACCAGGCCCCGAACAGGGGCTCGCGGGCGGTCAGCCGGGAGCGGAAGGTGGCAGCCGTTGACATGTCCCCAGCGAACCACACCGGCCCCGGCCCGCTGGCGGCCGGCCGGGGCGGCCGGGGCGGCACCCTGAGGAAAACCCCCGCCCCGATTCGGGAGTCGACCCCATTGGGCCGCCGGTCGCTGGTCGGCACGCTGAATACATGACCGCGCAGACCATTCAAGACCCCACCATGCCCGCCACCGGGACGACCACGGGGGCCGCCCCGGTGCAGCTGGACCACGTGACCAAGCGCTACGGACGGCGCCGGGGCGCCGTGGCCGCGCTGGACCAGGTGTCGCTGTCGTTCCCGGCCGGCTCGTTCACCGCCGTGCTCGGGGTGTCCGGATCCGGCAAGTCGACGCTGCTGCAGTGCGCGGCCGGGCTGGAACGCGCCTCGTCCGGCACCGTGCGCCTGTGCGGAGAGGACCTGGCCAAGCTGTCCTCCCGCAAGCAAGCCGCGCTACGGCGGCGCCGGGTCGGGTTCGTGTTCCAGGATCTCAACCTGCTGCCCGAGCTGACCGTGGCCGAGAACATCGCGCTGCCGCTGCGGCTGGACCACCACCCGGTGCGCCGGCCCGACATCGAGCAGGCCGCGGCCCGGGTCGGCCTGGGCGGGGGCCAGCTCCGGCGCCGGCCCGCCGAGCTGTCCGGCGGCCAGCAGCAGCGGGCAGCCATCGCCCGGGCCCTGATCACCCGGCCGGAAGTGATCTTCGCCGACGAGCCGACCGGCTCGCTGGACCCGCACACCGCGGCCGGCATGCTGCAACTGCTGCGGGCGGTCCCGGACGGGACCACGGTGGTGATCGTGACCCACGACCCGCAGGTGACCCGGTTCTGTGACCGGGCCGTGTTCCTGCACGCGGGCCGGGTGGCCAGGGAGCTGTACGGCCCGCAGCCGGGGCACGTGGCCCAGATCCTGCACGAGCTGGGTGAGCTCTGATGCGGGGGTGGTGGCTGGCCGGGATCCGCCGCGCCCCCGGGCCGCTGCTCGGCACGATCGTCGCCTCGGCCACCGCGGCCACGCTGACCGTGGCCGCGGCCTCGATCGCCGGGTCGCACACCTCGGTGTCGGCCGGGCGGCTGGCCTCGGCCAGCGTGGTGGTGGCCGGCAGCACCAGCGTGTCAGCCAAGATCGGCAGCAGCGACGACGCTCCGGAGCGGCTGCCGCTGCCGGCCTACCGCGGGGTCCCGGCCACGCTGGCCACCGAACTGGCCCGGGTGCCCGGCGTGGCCACGGCCACCGGCGAATCCGGGTTCCCCAACGGGGTCGTCCGCGCCGGGGACGTGGACCTGATCGCGGTGACCGCGAAACCTGGCCTTCGATCAGAAATTTTGGCTCAGCGGATCAGGACCGCCCTGCATGGCGGCCGGGGCTACACGATCGCCACCGGGGCCGCCCGCGGCGACCTGGCCAACCTGAACGCGCCGATCGAGCGGTCCAATGGCACGGCCCTGGGCGGGGCGCTGATCCCGCCGATCGTGCTGATCTCGCTGTTCGTGCTGGCCACCACGGCCGCGCTCGCGGTCAACCTGCGCCGCCGCCGGTTCGCGCTGCTGCGCACCATCGGGGCCACCAAGGGCCAGGTCCGGCGGGCCATCCTGGCCGAACTGTCGGCCTGCGGGCTGACCGGCGGCCTCCTGGGGGTGCTGCCCGGCGCGGCCCTGGGCGCGCTGGGTACCCGCGCGCTGACCGAGCACCAGTTGCTGCCGCCCGGGTCGGGCGCGTGGCTGAGCCCGTTCCTGCTGCTGATTTCCTGCGGTGGCAGCGTCCTGACCGCCTGGCTGAGCGCGCAGGTGGCGGCCCGCCGCGGCGGCCGGACGTCGCCCGCGCAGGCGCTGCGGGAGACCGCGGCCGACCGCCGCTGGCCCAACCCGCTGCGGGTGCTGCTCGGCCTGGCCGCGGTGGGCGGGTCGGTCGCCCTGACCGTGCTCACCCTGCACGAGAAGAGCCCGGCCGGTCAGCTCGCGCTGGCCCTGCCGTTGCTGCTGGCCTGCATGCTGGCGGTGGCCCTGCTGGGCCCGCTGCTGGTGGCGCTGGCCGCCTGGCTGGCCCGGCCGCTGGCCCGGGCGGGCGGCCCCTCGGCCCGGCTGGCCCTGGCCGCGATCTCGGCCCAGCCCCGGCGCACCGCCTCGGCGATGATCCCGGTGGCCATGGCCGTGGCCCTGGTCGGCGCCGTCTACTTCAGCGACACGTCGATCACGCACGCCACCACCGCCCAGGCGGCGACCACGGTGACCGCCGATCACGAGATCACCGGGCCGCACCTCACCGACGCCTCCCTTGATCATCTAACGTCGGTTCCCCAGGTCCGGGCCGCGGCCGGGGTGGCCCCGGTCAGCGTGGCCGCGGCCGATCCGGACCTGGAGCAGCTCTACGGCGAGGCCGTCGCGGGCGGGCCGCTCAATCAGGTCCTGGACCTGGGCGTGACCGCCGGCCAGCTGACCTCGCTGCACCCGGGCCAGATCGCGGTCAGCGCGCTGGAGGCGGGCTCGGGCGCGATGGGCGTGCACCTCGGGTCGCGGATCACCGTGTACCTGGCCGACGGCACGCCGTACCACGCCACCGTCAGCGCGCTCTACGACAAGTCGCTGGCGGCCGGCGACGTGCTGATCCCGGCCGCGGTGGCCGCCGGGCACACCGGCACCGAACCCGGGTACACCCAGCTGCTGGTCCGGGGCGGGTCGCCGGGGGCACTGGCCGCGCTGACCGCGGCCCATCCCGGCTGGCACCTGGCCGGCCGGAACGTGGCCAACGCGCAGGCCGCCGCGGCCGACGCGCAGAACAACTTCGGCAGCAACCTGATCCTGGGGGTGATTGGGATCCTGTGCGCGGTGTCGCTGATCACCACCCTGGCCGTGGCCACCGGGGAGCGGCGACGCTCGCTGCGGCTGCTCGGCTGCGCGGGCGCGACCCGGGGCCAGGCGGCCGCGGTGTTCGGCTGGCACGCGGTGTTCGTCATCGTGACCGGCCTGATCGCGGGGGTGGCGGCCGGGGCGCTGACCATGCTGGCGGTGATCCGGGCCGTCACCGGCAGCTGGACACCCTTCATCCCGGCCACCCCGGCGGCCGGCCTGGTCGCGGCCATCACCGTCCTGACCCTGGCCGCGGTGCTGATCCCGTTCCGCCTGATGCTCCGGCGCGAGCCGGCCCTCAGCCCGGGCTGACCGCAGGGTCCGCGGGGTCCGGCAGCACGGCCAGGGCGCGGCCGGGGCTGCCGGTCCCGCCGGCCAGGCG
>DATDIH010000374.1:0-2432 GCA_036521155.1 Streptosporangiaceae bacterium | reverse complement strand
GACGCGATCCGCCGCCTGAAGGAGCAGCCCGGCCAGGACATCGTGCAGTACGGGTTCGGCCAGCTGTCCTACGCCCTGCTCGAGCACGGCCTGCTTGACGAGCTGCGGCTGTGGGTCCACCCGCTGTTCGTCGGCCGCGCCGCCGCGGACGACCTGATGTTCCGCCCGGCCGCGACCGCTCAGCTGGAACTGGCCGACAGCCTCGCCCTCAACACCGGCATCGTCATCCTCACCTACCGGATCCCTTCCGGCCGGTAACGGCCAGCCCCTCCTGGCCTGCCCTACTGGCCAGCAGAGTTCTCGGCCGTTGAAGCGCTCCAGCTCGAGCCGCCCGAAGTCGTCCGGCCACTGCCGCCAGCCGCGGTAGGGGTGCGGGCTGGCCAGCTTGGCCTTCTCTGCCGGCGGCAGGCCAACGCCCCCGAAGCGGTCGCTGGCCTGGAATTCCTCACCGTCCGGGGGGTAACCCCCGATGAGATCCGGGGGCGCGCACCGTCGTATTTTTTGGCGCCTGATTCCTACCGTAGAGGTACGGGGAACAGAGGCTGATCGGGAAACGGGGTAACTGAGATGACGGCCGTGGTAAGCCGGGAGCGGGCCGCCAGGACGGGCCTGACCGCCGCCGCCGGGGTGCTGATGCTCGCGGTCGCCTTCGTGATGATGGTCGTGGCCGCGCCCGGCCACGGGCACGTCCAGGCGCACCTGGCCAAGCCGTCCGCGGTGCGGCTCGCGACGGACGTGTGCCATCAGCTCACGTCGACGGGCGATTCGCCGGCGGTGCGGGCGTGCCGGGCCGTCCGGCCCCCGCTGGCCGGGGCTCTACTGAGCTGACCGGACCGGAATGCGGTCTCTACGATGGTCGGAAATCGATCATGGAGGAGGCCTGATGATCCTGGTGACGGGGGCCACCGGCAACGTCGGCGCCTTCAGGCCCAGCTGAAGGCGCGGGCCGGGTTCGCGGTGAAGAACTTCGCCGCCACCTCCTCGCCGAGTTCGGCCGCCAGCCGCGGCCGCAGCACCCGGAGCAGGTAGGGCAGGCCAGGGCCGCCACCGGTCGAGGACCTGGCCGCGGCCGTGGTGGTGTCGCCTCCGATGAGGATCTGGTCCTCGTGGCCGTGCCGGACGAGTTCGGCCAGGCACTCATGCAGCCGCCAGTCGGTGGCGTGGTTGGCCCGGGACGGTCCGTCGGGGGCCAGGAACGCCCCGGTCTCGGCCACCTGCCGCTGCTGGTAAGCATCGGGCTGCCGGTTCAGGTGACCGAGGATCACCTTGTCCGCGGGCACCTGGAGCTGCCCGCAGAGCAGCTCCGCCACGTCAGACGCCGCCGTGCCGAGCTCGTGGTGCACGCCGATCGGTGCGCCGGTCGCATGGTGCGCCTCCGCCGCCGCGATCATGGTCTGCCGCGCGTGTGCGTCCAGGTGATGGAAGTTCCCGGCTACCTTGATCAGCCCGGCTCGGGGGAGCCCGATCCCGGCATCCCCGGCCGTCCCGGGATCGGGGCGCATGCCGGTGGTGAGCTCCTCGGTGAACAGCTCGGCCAGCCGGGGCAGCACATCCCGCACCATGGCCTGGTCGTGGTAGTGCGCCGCCTGGTGCAGGCCGGTGGCCGCGATCACGGCCACGCCGCCGGCCCGCGACACCCCGGCGAGCAGGTCCGCCCGCCGTCCCAGCCCGAACGGCGTCCACTGCACCACCGCCTGCCCGCCCAGCGCCGCGAAGGCCCTGAGCTCGGCGACGGCGGCGTCCACGTCGTCGAGTTCCTGCCCGGCCAGCTGCGCGCTGCGGAAGAACAGGTGATCGTGCGCGTCGCAGACCCCCAGCTCAGCGGCTGACACGTCGCCCAGAACGGTCCGGATCAACGTCAGCCCTGGTACTCGTCGTCGGTGACGTGCTCACCCCAGTAGGTGGTCTGGTCGTCCTCGTCCGCCTCCTGCACCGCCAGGTGGGTCAAGAACGTGCCGGGCCTGGCCCCGTGCCAGTGCCACTCGCCCGCCCCGGCCTGCACGGTGTCTCCGGCCCGGATCGCCTCCCGGGCGCCGCCCCGGCTCTGTACCAGCCCTTCGCCCTCGGTCACGTGCAGGATCTGGCCGAACGGATGCCGGTGCCACGCCGTGCGCCCGCCGGGAGCGAAGTGCACGCTGAGCATCCGGACCCGGGACGGCGGTCCCGGCGTCGCGATCTCGTCCATCCATACCTGGCCGGTGAACCAGTCTCGCGGTCCCGGCCTGGTG
The DNA here is from genome assembly GCA_036521155.1 of Streptosporangiaceae bacterium. GTDB lineage: Bacteria > Actinomycetota > Actinomycetes > Streptosporangiales > Streptosporangiaceae > Bog-532. Next base: position 204 of record DATDIH010000374.1, on the reverse strand, counting down.
TCCGCGCGCTTCCTGCGTATCTCCATGCGTGTGCCGGCTCCTTTGGTCTCGCTCCTGCAGCCCGTCGAACGTGTCGATCTCTGCCCGCCACACCAGCCCCGGCCGGCACTCACCGATGGCGAACTCCAGCGGTTCCCACCACGCGTTTACCAGCACGAGGAAGTCGTCGTCAACCAGGGGGCTGCCGTCCGGCCCGGTATCGGG
>DATDIH010000373.1:0-3755 GCA_036521155.1 Streptosporangiaceae bacterium | reverse complement strand
TGATCACCGACGACAGCCCGAACACGTGGAAGAACGGCAGCACCGCCAGCACCACGTCGTCGCTGCGCACGCCGAACAGCCCGCCCGCCACCGTGCTGTTCATGTACAGCTGGAAGTGGGTGAGCTCGGCGCCCTTGGGCCTGCCCGTGGTGCCGCTGGTGTAGACGAGCACGGCGGTGTCATCGGCGTCGCGGGCCGCCACGTCCCCGCCCGGCTCCTCCAGCGGCGCGCTGCTGATCAGCTCGAGAGCTGACCTGGTGCCGTCTGGCAGCGGCCCGTCGCCCAGGCTGACCAGGTACAGCGGGACGCCGGTCGTCTCGCAGGCCTTGGCCGCCTCGGCGTGCATGCCCTCGAACCCGATCAGCAGGCTCGCCGCCGAGTCGGTCAGGTGGTACTCGAGCTCGGGCGCCACCAGCAGCGGGTTCAGCGGCAGCACCACAAGCCCGGCCTTGAGCGCCCCGAAGTACCCGATGAGGAAGTGCGGGATGTTCGGCAGCTGCATGGCCACCACCTGGCCGGGGCCAAGGCCGGCCTCCCGCAGCCCGGCCGCGAACCGGCCGGAGAGCTCGTCGAGCTCGCGGTACGTGGTCGTGGTCCCGGCGAAGCGGCAGGCCGGGGCGTCTGGCGCGGCCAGGGTCGCCTCGGTCAGGATGGTCGCAAGGTTGAAGCTCATCCCGCCCCCAATCACAAGCCGGGCAATTCCGGTCAGTGAGACATATATTAAGTGTGTATCACCAGCTTGCCTAGGTTCTCGCGGCGACGGAGGGAACGGCGATGTACCTCATTCGGGGCGGACTCAGGGGACCCGGTGACGCCGCGCCCTCGGATAAAGGCGCGGCACGGCCGGCCACCGGGTTGCTGCTGACCGAGCCCATCCGCGGCCTGGCCGACCTGGCCGCCCTCCTGCTGGCCGCGCCCGCCCTGGCGGCCGCCCCGCGCGGCGACGGGCACGGGGTGCTGGTCTTCCCCGGCCTGCTGGCCGGGGACGTGAGCACCGTGCCGCTGCGCGCGTTCCTGCGCTGGCTCGGCTACGACGTGCGCGGCTGGGACCTGGGCCGGAACCAGGGTCCGACCGAGGCGGTGCTGGCCGGCCTGCCCCGGGCCGTTCTCGATCATGCCGAACGAACCGGGCATCCCGTCTCCCTGATCGGCTGGAGCCTGGGCGGCGTCTACGCCAGGGAAATGGCCCGCCGCCACCCCCGCAAGGTCCGCCAGGTCATCACGCTGGGCAGCCCCTACGCCTTGCGCGACCCGAGGCAGACCTACGCCCACGGCCCCTACCAGCGGTTCAGCTCCCGGCACGCGCCTGACCTCAAGCTGCCCAGCCGCGAGCAGCGGTCCCGGCCCATCGGCGTGCCGTCCACGTCGGTCTACTCCCGCTGGGACGGCGTGGTGGCCTGGCAGGCGTGCGTGGAACCGGAGACGGCTCTGCACCAGAACGTCGAGGTCCGGTGCAGCCATGTCGGCTTCGGCGTGGACCCGGCGACGCTCTGGCTGATCGCCGACCGGCTGGCCGTCCCCGCGGGCCAGCGGATCCCGTTCCGGCCGCCGCTGGCCCTGCGCCCCCTCTACCCCCGATGAAGCCAGCCTAGGAGGACGGGATATGCAGCAACTGTCCGGACTCGACGCCTCGTTCCTCGCCATGGAGACGGCCCACACCACCGGGCACGTCGGAGGGCTGAGCGTGCTCGATCCCAGCGACGCCCCGAAGCCGCTTACCCTGGCCCGGCTCACCGAGGTGATGGCCGAACGACTGCCGCTGGTGCCCGTGCTCCGGCGCAAGCTGCTGAACGTGCCGTTCGGCCTCGACCAGCCCTACTGGATCGACGACGCGGACTTCGACATCGAGTACCACGTCCGCGAGATCGCGCTGCCGCGCCCGGGCTCCGACGCCCAGCTGGACGAACAGGTCAGCAGGCTGCACGCCCGCCCGCTCGACCGCAGCCGCCCGCTGTGGGAGATCTACCTGATCACCGGGCTGGCCAAGAAGCGCGCCGCCGTCTACACCAAGATCCACCACGCCGCGATCGACGGGGCCTCGGGCGCCGAGCTGCTGACCGTCCTGTTCGACCTCACCCCGGAGGGCCGCGAGCTGCCCCCGGCCAAGCCCTTCCGCCCCGCCGCCCCGCCGCCCCTGCCCGCCCTGGCCGTCAAGGCGGCCGCGCGGCTGGCCTGGCGCCCGGTGCAGACAGTTCAGATGACCAACGAGCTCGTCAGGCTGCTGCCGACCCTGGCCCCGGCGGTGAACACGGTGGTCGGAGGCATGCTCGGGCTGAACCATGGCGACGGTTCCGTGATCGCCACCAGGCCGGGGCGGGCCCCCGCGACGCCGTTCAACCGGCAGATCACGCCGCACCGCCGGTTCGCGTTCCGCAGCGTCAGCCTAGACGCCGTCAAGGCGGTGAAGAACGCCTTCGGCGTGTCGGTCAACGACGTCGTGATGGCCATGTGCGCCGGCGCTCTGCGCCGCTGGCTCCTCGACCACGACGCGCTGCCCGATCAGCCGCTGGTCGCGATGATCCCGGTGTCCGTTCGGGATCCGGCCAGCAAGGGAGCGCTGGGCAACAGGGTGTCCGCGATGCTGGCCCCGCTGCCCACCAGCGTCACCGATCCGGGCCTGAGGGTGGAGATCGTCCACTCAGCGACGAAGGTGGCCAAGGCGCAGCAGGCCGCGATCCCGCAGGGCCTGGTCGACCAGATCAGCGACTTCGCCGTGCCGGCGCTGACCGCGCGGGCGGCCCGGGTGGTGTTCGCCACCGGCCTGCTGCACCGGCTGCCGCCGTTCAACCTCACGATCTCCAACGTCCCCGGTCCGAACGTCCCGGTCTACCTCTGCGGTGCCCGGCTGATCGCGCACTACCCGGTGTCGGTGATCACCGATGGCCAGGGCCTGAACATCACCCTGGTGGGCTACCTCGGCCAGCTGCACTTCGGCCTGGTCAGCTGCCGGGAGCTGGTTCCCGACATCGATGCCCTGGCCGGCTACCTGACCGACGAGCTCGCCCTGCTGGCCGAGGTGGCCGAGAAGCGCAGCGCCAATGCTGAGGATTGACGATGCCCAGGCGGTGCTGCCCGGCGGGGCGGCGGTGCCCGCGGGGATCCCGCACGAGATCTTCACGGCGGCGGTGGACACCTTCGTCGCCGGGCAGCGGCTGGACATGCGGTCGCTGGCCCGCCGCCTCGGCGTGGCCCGCGCCACGCTGTACCGGCGAGCCGGCAACCGGGAGCAGTTGCTCGACGAGCTGCTCTGGTGGCGAGCCCGCCGGCTGCTGGTGGACCAGGTACGGGCCAGCGAGGAGCTGGCGGGCACCGAGCGGCTGGTCGCGGTGATCGGCGGCGTGCTCCGTGCCATCGCCAGGGACCGCCCGCTGCGGGCCTTCCTCCGGTCCGACCCGGAGACCGCGCTGCGCCTGCTGACCGGGGCCCGCAGCACCGTGCACCTGGGCATGGCCAGCGCCCTGGAGAAGCTCATCGACCTGGAGCGCGACCGCGCCTGCTTCGACGCCGGCCTGGACACCCCGACGCTGGCCTACGCGATCCTCCGGATCAGCGAGGGCTTCCTGTATTCCGATCCGATCGCCGACCGCGCGCCCGACATCGACCGCGCCACCACAGTCATCGAGGCCCTGCTCACCGGCCTGGACCGGCGGTCAGCTCCCGTCTAGCGCGAGCACGAGCTTGCCGGTGTTCACCCCGTCGAACAGCATCAGCAGCGTCTCGGGGAAGTCGGCCACATCGCCGTGCACCACGTGCTC
>DATDIH010000372.1:0-11644 GCA_036521155.1 Streptosporangiaceae bacterium | reverse complement strand
ACCTCGCTGGTGCCGATGGCCGCGGTGGAGGCCTGGTTGATGAACAGGCTGCGGCAGCCGGGCGCGTCCGAGTCGTAGGTGACGACCGGGATCTTGCGCTTGATCGCGCCGTTCAGCGTCGGGCACAGCGCGGTCGGGTCGGTGGCCGACACCACCAGCGCGTTGGCGCCCTTGGTGATCGCGGCCTGGAGGGCCGGGATCTGCGACGCCGAGGTGGCCGCGTTCCCGCTGGTCTCGGTGCCAGTGTCACCGAGGGAGCTGATCGCGGCGATCGCGCCCCCGGTCTTCTGGCTGTCGGCGGTGGTGAAGTAGGGGTTGCCCAGGTTCTTCGGGATCACGAAGACCTTGAGGCCTTTCTTGGCCGTCCCGGACCCGGATCCGGATCCGGACGCGGACGAGCCGCCCGAGGGGGAACCTCCGGACGAACAGGCGGCAAGGGCCAGGGCCGACGCCACCACGAGCGTGGAGGCGGCCAACGGCGCCCGTCTCAGCAAAGCTCGCATGCTAGGTGTCCTTTCGTGGCATGGATAGGGCTGGTTCTGGCGGCCGCGGGGCCGAGCGCGACACGACCCCGCGGAGATAGCGAACGAACATGGCGGCGTTGGGCACGAACACGCTGACCAGCAGCAGGCCGCCGGTCACCAGGCCGGTCGCCTCCTGGTTGAAGTTGGTCAGCAGCAGCGCGTTCTGCAGCCCGGCGAAGGCCAGCACGGCCAGGAACACCCCGGCGATGGAGCCCTTGCCGCCGAAGATCGACACCCCGGCCAGCAGCACGATCGCCACCACGTCCAGGGACAGGCCGGTGCCGTTGTCCTGCACCGCGGTGTTCAGCCGGAACGTCCACAGCACCCCGGCCAGGGCCGAGGCCAGGCCGGAGATGACGAACAGGCTGGTCTTGATGCGCTTGACCCGGATCCCCGCGAACGACGCGGCCTCGGCGTTGTCGCCCATGGCGTAGACGGACCGGCCGAACGGGGTGGCGTGCAGCACGATGGCGAAGATCACCGCCAGCACGATGAAGATGCCGATCGACCAGGGCAGGTCGGTGTGCGGGATGGCCTCGATACCCACGTTGGTGTAGGTGGTGGGGAAGTTGGCCACGGTCCTGGGCCCGAGCAGGATCAGCGCGATGCCCCGGTACAGGGCCAGCGTGCCGATGGTGACGGCCAGCGACGGCAGCCCGACCCGGGTCACCAGCAGCCCGTTCAGCAACCCGCCCAGCGCCCCGACCACCGCCACGATCAGGAAGATCAGCAGGATCGGCAGCTTGTGCAGGTACAGCACGCCCAGCAGCGCGCTGGACATGCCCAGCATCGACTCGACCGACAGGTCGATCTCGCCGCTGATGATGATCAGCGCCATCGGCAGCGCCATGATCGCGATCTCGCCGGTGGTCAGGCCCAGGTTGAAGAAGTTGTTGGACGTCAGGAACTGTGGTGAGACCGCGTTGCCGAAGATGACGATCGCGATCACCACCACGACCAGGCCAGTCTCCCAGCGCAGTGCTGGCTTGAATTGGGCGGGCCGCAGCCTGTTCCTCAGGGCGTCACGTTCCACGGCGGGCGCTCCTCCGTCGCAGTGAGGCGGTCAGCTGGACCGAGATGATGCGATCCAGCACGATGGCCAGGATCAGCAGGAAGCCCGCGATCGCCTGGTCCCAGTTGGGCGAGACGCCGAGCACGTACAGGGCCGAGTTGATCGTCTGCAGCAGCAGCGCGCCGATGGCCGCCCCGACCACGCTGCCGCTGCCGCCGAAGATGGCCACCCCGCCCACCACCACCGCCGCCACGACCTGCAGCTCGTAGCTGGTCCCGGCGGTGGAGTCGACCGTGCCGTAGCGGGACGCCCACAGCACCCCGGCCACCCCGGCGATCGCGCCGCTGATCGCGAACGCGGTGAACACCCGCTTGCCCATGGGGATCCCGGCCAGCCGGGCCGCGTCCGGGTTGGACCCGATCGCGTACAGCTCGCGGCCGGACCGGAACGTGCGCAGCGCGTACCAGCCCAGAGCGACCAGCACCGCGACCGCGATGGCCAGGTCTGGGATACCCAGCACGGTGGCCTTCGATAGGGAAAGGAACGACGGGTAGTACGACGACGGCACAACCTGGCCGCCGCTGACCACCAGCACGTCGATGCCGCGGATGATGTACAAGGTGGCCAGCGTGACCACCAGGCTGGGCACCCGGCCCAGCGCCACCATCAGCCCGTTGATCACGCCGAAGCCGAGCCCGATGCCCAGCCCGGCCAGGAACACCAGCGGCAGCGGCACGCCGTGGGCCTGATTGGCCAGCTTGGCGCAGGCGTAGGCCGAGATGCCCAGCACCGATCCGACCGACAGGTCCACGTTGCGGGTGATCACGACCAGCGTCTCGCCCAGCGCCAGCAGCGCGTAGATGGTCGCGTCGACCAGCACGAACTGAATGTTCGAGCTGTTCAGGAATCGGGGCTGGATGGCCGCGGTGACCGCCACGAACACGATCAGCACGGCCACGATGCCGAACTCGCGGATCCGGAACACCCGCTCGGCCAGCCGCCGTGAGCTGGCCGGAGACGGGCTGCCGGGCTCGCGCGCGGGGGCCAGCGTGGCCGTCATCGGGCCTGCGCCTCGAGCTGGCCGGTCGCCGCCGCCATGATGTCCTCCTCGGACGCTTCGGCCTGGGTGAACTCCGCGGTCAGCCGGCCCTCACGCATGACCAGAATCCGGTCGGCCAGCCGCAGCACCTCGGGCAGCTCGGACGAGATCATCAAGATGGCGATGCCCTCGGCGGCCAGCCGGTCCAGCAGGTTGTGCACGTCGGCCTTGGTGGCAACGTCGATGCCGCGGGTCGGCTCGTCCACGATCAGGATCGACGGCTGCCGTCCCAGCCACTTGGCCAGCACGACCTTCTGCTGGTTGCCACCCGACAGCATCGACACCGGGTCGGTGAGCTGCCCGTACTTGACGCTGAGCCGGACCGCCCAGTCCGAGGCGAAGCGCCGCTCGGCCGAGGCGCGGATAATTCCGGCCCGCCGCAGCGCGTTCAGTGAGGCCAGCGCCACGTTCTGCTGGATCGACATCTCCATGACCAGGCCCTGCTGGCGGCGGTCCTCGGGCACGAACCCGATGCCGGCCGTCATGGCCGAGGTGGGGGAGGCCTTGCGCAGCTTGCGCCCGCCCGCGGTCACCCCGCCCGCGTCGTAGCGGTCGATGCCGAAGATGGCCCGCGCCACCTCACTGCGGCCCGCCCCGACCAGGCCGGACAGGGCCACGATCTCGCCCGCCCGCACCTCGAACGACACGTCGGTGAACACGCCCTCGCGGGTCAGCCGTTCGACCTTGAGCCGCACCTCGCCCGGCTCCCGCTTCTCGCCCGGGACCCGCTCCGGCATCTCCCGGCCGACCATGGCCCGCACCAGCTCGGCCGCTGACAGCTCGGTGATGGGGGCGGTCAGCACGTGCCGTCCGTCCCGCATGACCGTGACCGTCTGGCAGATCTCGAACACCTCTTCCAGCCGGTGCGAGATGAAGAGCACGGCCGCCCCGTCCGCCCGCAGCGCCCGGATCACGTCGAACAGCCGCGCCACTTCGACCGCGGACAGGGCCGCGGTCGGCTCGTCCATCACGATCACCCGCGCGTTCAGCGACAGCGCCTTGGCGATCTCCACCAGTTGCTGGTCGGCGATGGACAGCCCGCGCGCGATCCGCCCCGGGTCGATGCGCACCCCGAGCCGCGCGAACATCGCGTCGGCCTCACTGGTCATGGCCTTGGCGTCGATCCGCCGTCCCGGCCGCAGCGGCTGGCGGCCCATGAAGATGTTTTCCGCCACCGACAGGTCCGGGAACAGCGTCGGCTCCTGGTAGATGATGGCGATCCCGGCGTCGATGGCGGCCGCGGGCCCGTCCAGCACCACCGGCTCCCCGTTGCTGAGGAAGCGCCCGCCATCTGGCCGGTGCACCCCGGCCAGCATCTTCACCATCGTCGACTTGCCGGCCCCGTTCTCCCCGATCAGCGCGTGCGCCTCCCCGCCCCGCAGCTCGATCACCCCGTCGATGACGGCCTTGACCGCCCCGAACGACTTGCTGACATGCTCCAAGGCCAGCACCGGCGCGCCCTCGTCCCCGCCTGCGCCGTCGTCGGCCGCCTCATTCACCTCGGCCTCGCCGTCACTCACGGGCTTCACCTCCTCGTCGAGGTCGCTCGGTTACGGACCGGCCGCCGGATCGTGGGCCGTATGACCGGGCTCGCGCGCTTCGGGATGGAACGTTTCAAATTCTGCCCTGAAGTCTGAAAGCTGCCCGGCAACTCTGTCAATGCGGTGCCCCGCGACCGAGCTTGAATCGTTACAATCAACCCGGCCCGGCCAGCTCGCCGAGCAGGATGGCTTCGTTCACGCAGCACTTCTCGAGTTCGGCCAGGTGGACACTCTCGTTCTCGCTGTGCGCGAGGCTGTCCGGGTCGGCCACCCCGGTCAGCAGCAGTGGAGCGCCGGGGAAGGCGCTGGCCAGCGCGGCCACGATCGGCAGCGACCCACCGCTGCCGGCCTCGACCGGGGAGCAGCCCCAGGTCTGCGCGCAGGCCTTCCGGAAGGCCTCGAAGGCCGCACCGGAGGTGTCGATCTGGTGCGGGGCGCCGTCGTACATTGTGGTCACCGTCACGGTGGCACCCCAGCTCAGCTGGTCTTTCAGGTGGGTCCGGATCGCCGCCTCGGCCGACGCCGCGTCGTCGCCGGGCGCCAGCCGCACGCTGACCTTGGCCCGGGCCACCGGGACCAGTTTGTTGGCGGCCTCGGCGACCGGCGGGGCATCGATGGCCACCACCGCGATGGCCGGGTGTGACCACAACCGGTCCGCCACCGTGCCGGAGCCGAGCAATGGAAAGTCCGGGTCCAGCCCGGTGAACCGGCGGACATGATCTTCGGATACGACGTCGCCGAACGATGGCCCGGTGCGCAGCCCGGGCACGGCGACGTCCCCGTTCGGCTGGTGCAAGGACGCGATCAGCCGGCACAGGACGGTCAGCGCGTCCGGGACCGGGCCGCCGTAGACCCCGCTGTGGACCGCGTGGTCCAGGGTCTTCACCTCGATGGTGAAATCGAGGATGCCGCGCAGGGAGGTGGTCAGCGCGGGCGTGCCCAGGCTCCAGTTCGAGCAGTCGGCCAGGACGTAGGCATCGGCCTCGAGCAGGTCGCCGTGGCGGTCCAGGAAGGCGTCCAGGTGAGGGGAGGCGATCTCTTCCTCGCCTTCGAGGAAGACCGAGACCGTGACCGGCGGTGCCCCCCGCCACGCCCGCAGCGCGGCGACGTGGGCGGCGATCCCGGCCTTGTCGTCGGCGGTGCCCCGCCCGTACAGGCGGCCGTCGCGTTTGGTCGCGGTGAACGCGGGGGAGTCCCACCGCTCGTCCGTGCCCGCGGGCTGAACGTCATGGTGGGCGTACAGCAGCACGGTCGGCGATCCGGGCGGTCCCGGCGTCTGGCCGAAGACCGCCGGGTGGGCCCCGGGGACCTCGAGCAGCCGTGCCTCCCGCAGCCCCGCGTCGAGGAGCCAGTCCCGGGCCGCCTCGGCGCACCGCCGCACCTGCGACGGGTCATGGCCCGCTGCGCTCACCGACGGGATGGCCACCAGGCGCTCCAGGCCGGCCTGGATGTTCGCAAAGTCCGACTCGACTGCCTGCCGAAGCTCCTCCGGGCCGACGTCACCGTTCGCCGTTCGCACCAACTGTGTGTCCCTGTCGCCCGCCGTCAACCACCCCCCAGGACCCGAACGGTATTCGGTTACCGCACTCACCACTTGCACGATACGGACACTTCAGGCCGCTATCAACGGTGCTTATCGGTGCTTTCGGTGACGAATTCGCCCCAGGAGCGCACTCAGGCCAAGGCAGTAACAGATGACTCATTTGCCACCTGTGTCATTTGACGCACAAGCCGTCGGCGGCGCGCTGGCTCAGGAAGCGGCCGCGCGCTCGAGGTAGCTGGTCGCGTAGTCGATGGTGCAGACCAGGACGTCACGGCGTGGATTGCCGTTCGCGGGTGCGATGATCGGCTCCGCGCCGTGCAGGAACCGCCGGTCCTCGAAGATCATCAGCTCACCCGGGTTGAGCTGGCGGTACAGCACCGGCTTGGCCGGTTGCCCGGGCTCGGGCTCTTCCTCGTAGAGATAGGACTCGGCGCCTTCGCCGTGCCGGTCCAGTACGTAGAGCAGAATGAACTGCTCTTCATCCCGGTGCGGTTTGGACACGACGTCGGTGTGGGTCCGGAACAAGTTGATCCCGAATGTCCCCCGGGCCTGGCGCCGCTCCGGGGGAACCAGGCTGATAAAGGTCGAGACCATTTCCCGGGTCTGCGGATCCGCGAGCATGTTGATGCGCTGATGGATGCGCTCGCCCTTGATTCCGGACCGGTCCCAGATGGCGATGGTCTCGTATTCGCTGAGCGTCAGCCGGCCGTCCTGCCACTCGTAATAGACGACATCGCGGGCCCGTTCCCGATCGGCCGGCATGTCGCCGTCATCGTGGCGCAACTGTCCCTGGTCGAAGTAAACACGCTTGAGGTAAGCGCGGAAATTTTCCCGAAGGCCAATCGCCCAGTCCGACGTCACCGCGAAGCCGTCATTGGCCAAACCCTTGTGTATGGGCTCCAGCTCTGGACGTGTATCCGGAAATGTGTCATCGACCATTCTGAACTCGCTTAACTGCGCTGGGGTGATGAGACCCCAGCCACGGCTCGCAGCCTGGGTCAGATGGTGCTCAGCAGCCTAGTCTCGGCCACTACGCCACGTCGGAGGACGTGACGACCTTTATTAAGTTTTTACCCGCTCGACCGTGACCTGCGGTGTAACTCGACCGAAATGTCGGTCGGCATGTCGCAAGGTCACCTTTCGGAACCGGAAAGTAGCAAGCTGTCCCGAGTGTCCTTGATGAGGGCACGTGATTTGTCCTCGCCCAAGGATGCTTCCACTAGGTTCCGATGCCATTCCCGGTACTGCTCAACTTGTTCTGTATTATTGATGTCCCAGAATCCCGCGTGCGTTTCGATGTGCACCAGATCCTGCTCGAGATCATCCGGATCCTGATATTCAAAATAGGCCCACATGCACGTCATGGTCATGACCGGCTCGGCCGAAAACGGGAACACGTGCAGCTCTACATTGTCGTCGCGGGACCGCATCAGCAGCTCGTCGAGCTGGTCCCGGACGATTTCCCACGAGCCGACCTTTTGCCGAAGGGTCGACTCGTGCGTGACGGCCACCAGCCGTAGCGGGTCCATTCCGTCGCGGTCCTTGAGCGCCTCTTTGCGAACGCGCCTGATGTCCATGAGCTGCCGGACCTGATCGTCGGGGCGGCGTTCCATCTCGCGGAACACGGCTTCGGCGTAGGCGTCGGTCTGCAGCAGGGCCGGGACGAAGGGGAGCGTGTAGACGCGCTCGACCGCCGCGTCCGTCTCGTAGGCCAGGTGGCTGTCCAGATCACGCAGGGCCTCATCGTCGTAGTCGGTCCACCAGCCGGGTGCCTGAGCCGCCTTGGTCCACCGCTCCAGCTGTGTCGCCAGCCGGGTACCACCCTGGCCGTAGTACCGGGTCAGGTCGCGCACATCACGGAGTCGGGGCGTGCCCTGCGCGTTCTCCAGCCGGGACAGCTTCGAGGTCGAGATCAGCAGGGCCGCGGACACGTCGGCCAGGTTCTGGTTCGATTCCTCGCGCAGCCGTTTCAGGGCCGTGGCGATGCGCCGCCGGGGCCCCAGCAGGCCGGTGACCTTATCGGCCATGGCTCATCATCGGCTTCGGCTGGCGGCCCGTCGCCACCGTGGATGCCTGGAGCCCGTGATCAAACATTGGCTGACCAATGGTTGCCCAATGGGAATCCCATAGCGCAACAGTACCTCTCGATGATCACTGAAGCACTCCGACTCGCCGACCAAACGGCGCGTCGCCAGTGCTTGTCCTATGCCTTCCGAACCCACCTGACCTGCACGACTTTCGAGGCGGTGCGGGCAGGCGGCCATCCGGTGCCGTGCTGCCTGCCCGGCAGCCTAGCGTCTGGGCAGCCCAGACACTAGGTAATCCCACACTGTTTGGATTTCCATAAACATGGGAATCCCAAAATCGAGCTCCCGTCACAGAGCTCGTGAGGCAGTTTGCGAGGTGGGCTCGATGAACAACCGCCGCCACTCATCCCCGCAACGTCCTTTCCTGGAGCCGGCTCGGGGCGGATGCCCGTCCGGACCCTCCGCAACGCAGCGGACACCGCGATCAGCTTGTCTGCGGGCCCACCGGGCCACGCGGCTGGTCGCCAGCCTCACGGCCGTCCTGGCCACCACCCTGACCCTGGCCGGGTGCATGGCCGGGGCCAGCGCCCAGACCACCCGGCCCCTCGTCATCGCGGCCACGGCGACCGCCAACGAGCCGGCCCCGGCTCTGTCCTCCGCCGGTGCCGCCCTGCTGCAAAAGGCCGCCCAATCCGGGACCGCGGCCAGCGCCTACGTGGTCAGCCCGGCCACCGGCCAGGCGGCCCAGTTCCCGCTCACGCCCCGGCGGGCCGACGGCCAGGTCGAATACGGTCCGCGGCGGGGGCAGTTGCTGGCCCAGAACCTGGCCCGCATCAGCACCCGGCTCAGCGGGGAGGCCGCCACCGGTCCGTTCGACCTGCTGACGACCATGCTCAACGCATCCCGGGCCACGTCCGCACCGGGCACCATGCTGTTGCTCAGCTCCGGCCTCACCACCAGCGGCGCGTTCGACCTGCGCCAGGTGGGCTGGGCCGAGTCGCCCACCAGCGCTGCGGCCACGCTCAAGCGGCGCGGCTACCTGCCCAACCTGACCGGCTGGACCGTCATCTTCTCCGGGCTGGGCCAGGCCGCGGGCCGCCAGCCCGCGCTGCCGCTGCCCCAGCAGACCGCCCTGGCCCGCTACTGGCTGGCCATCTGCCGCGCGGCGGGCGCCTCCGCCTGCCGCCTCGACAACAGCTCACGGCCGCTGCTTGTGTCCCGGAGCACGGTACCGGTGCCGACGGTCCCGGTCCCCGCGGTCCAGAGCATCACCGGCCCGCACGGCCAGCAGCAGTCGATCGTGCCCGCCGACCTCCTGTTCGCGTTCGGCAGCTCGACCCTGGTGCCCGGGGCGAACAGCTATCTGGGTCCGATCGCCGCCCGGGCCCGGTCCGGCCGGCTGTCGGTCGCCATCACCGGGGAGGCGTCTCCCGATGGCGGGACCGCCTCCTTCAACCTCCGGCTCTCAGCGTCGCGGGCCCGGGCGGTCCAGTACCGCCTCATCGCGCTGGGCCTACCGGCCCGGCAGATCACGCAGGTCAACGGGATCGGCACGGCAGGCAAGTCCTGCATGGCCGGCGGCCGGCTGGACGAGACCAAGTGCGCCCAGCTCCGCCGCGTGGTGATCACGCTGACCCCCGGCACGGCCTCGTAACCCGAGGAAGGATGGAGATTCTCATGGGCACACCCCAGCCTGACCTGTCCGTCATCCGGGCCGCCGACGGCGCCCCCCAGCCCGCCGCGCCCACGGAGCACGCGGAGCACACCGGGCACGAGACCGGTACGCCAGAGCGCGACGGCCGCAACCTGGCCGATCTGGCCGCGGCCGAACGGCGGCGGCGCCAGCGGCCGCGCCGCCTGATGCCGCTGACCCGGCTGCGCATCGGCCTGCGGCGCCAGCCGCGCATGTCCCGCCGGGCCATCCAGGCCCTGGTCGCCGAGCAGGAAGGCATTGACCAGCGGCGCGACCCCGGGTCGACGACGCACGGCGAGGCCAACGTCCGCAGCGTCGCGACCCGGCGGTCCGACGGGGTGATTTCCCGGACGGCCCGGCGGCTGCACCGGATCACCCGGCGGATCGACCGGCTGCGGGCCCGGCGGGCGATCCTGCTCGCCCGCATCGCGCTCATCCCGGCCGGGTACGTCGCCCATCCGGACGGCGGGCGCCAGACCGTGCGGCAGACCCAGGCCGACGCCGCCGCCCTGAACAGCCGGGTCCAGGACCAGATCGGCCAGGGTTCGCGCAAGCACCACCGGGCGCCGGCCTGGTTCCGGTTCATGCCGCGGGTTGTGCTGGTCTTCGACCTGGCTCTGCTGCTGTACTTCATCTCCGGCATCACCGACGTCAACTGGGCCGCTCCGCTGTCACTGCCGCTGGCGTTCGCGGCCGGCCTGGCCCTCATGGTCACCGTGGTCTGCTACGTCTGCTTCGCCTTCGCCGGGCACCAGCTGCGGCGCCACAAGGACGACACCGGCGCGATCCCGCTCAGCGAGGTGGACTGGCTGACCAGGCTGCTGGTCATCGCCTGCAGTGTGGGCGTCGTCCTGGTCGGGCTGCTGATGTTCACCCGGATGTGGTCCGAGGTGCTGCTGGCCCTGGGTAACGGCGCCCACACCACGGCCCTGGCCGTGGCGGCCGCCGTCACGGCGGTGAGCGTCCTGGCCAACATCATGGTCATCGTGGTCCACGCCACCGACGGCTCAGAGGAGACCGGAAGGCTGGGCGCGTTCGGGGCGACGCTCCGGCACCCGCTCCGCCTCGAGGACCGGCTGCGGCGGCGGGCCAGCCGGCTCGAGCACCGCATCGGTGTCCGGGAGCGCAAGGCCGAGCGGGTCTGCTCGCTGGGCCTGGCCCGGTCGGAGCGGCCGTTCCCGCTGGCCGAGGAGATCATCGGCCAGGCCCGGGCCCACCACCAGCAGACCGGACCGCTCAGCGACGCCCAGCCCGCCGACGGCGTACGCGGACCCGAGCGCGCCCTGCGCCTGGCCGTGAGCCACGCCCACACCGAACCGGCCGCCCCCGAATTGGCCGCCCCCGCGACCGACGCCGATGAGCCGGATCAACGGGCTGGCTGATCAATCTCCGCCGTCTGCCGCACCGGTCACCACCGGTGCGGCAGACATATGTTGTCGCCACGTGCGCTAGCAGCCAGGTCGCCCCGGCCCGCGAGGTGGGGCGGGCGTGACTTCTGCGGACCCGGCCACCGATGTGGGGCACGTCAGACGGCGGAGGCGGCGGCCGCCCGGCGGGCGGGACGCAGCCGGCGCACCAGCAGGACGGCGGCGGCGCCGAGCAGCGCGGCCCCGATCGCGATGAGCGTGACCTGCCAGGTTGAGACGCCGGTGCTGATCACCTTGACCGCGGGTGCGGCGACGGGGATTGACGGGCCTCGGGTACTTCCGCCCGGCGGGACCATCATCGCGAAGGCCGGCCCGGACAGGCCCAGGCTCAGCAGGCTGGTGGTCGCGGCGATGAGGAACCCCGTGATCCGGCGGCGGCGAACGGTGGCCTTGCGGGCCCGCGTCTCGAAGGTGCTGCCCTGCGGTGAGGTGACGTTCATCATGATCTCCTGTCGGCTCTGGCGGGGCCGGCGAGCCCGGCCACCGCGTGACAGGTTCAGCTTCGCGGCCGGACCCTCCGGTCCGGCAGGGGCCGGATTACCCCTTTGCCGCGGCCGGAGGTTCAGGGGTAAAACGGCCCCGGAGCGAACGCCGCTGCGACCAGACCACCAGACCCAGACCATCAGACCAGGCCTTGCTCCAGGGCCAGCCGGGTGAGATCGGCCCGGCGCCGGCTGCCGGTCTTGTCCCGTATCCGGTCCAGGTGTGAGCGGACCGTGCGCACGCTGATGAACAGCTCGGCCGCGATCTGGGCGTCGGTGCGGCCCCGCGCGATCAG
>DATDIH010000371.1:0-8797 GCA_036521155.1 Streptosporangiaceae bacterium | reverse complement strand
TTCCTGGAGCTTGACCATCACGGTCTTGCTCTCGACACCGAACTCTTTCGCGAGTTCGTAAACCCGGACCTTCGCCACTACTCTCCTCTACCCGGCCCGGGACGAACCGGGCCTAAACCGGACCATTCGCGCCGGTCCGGGTGCAGAGTGTGCTCCGGGCCGACGTCAGCCTGTGGTCTTCATCGCCTTGTGCTCATCGAGCGCTCATCGCTGTCTCGACCTGCTTTCCGACAGGTTGCCGTACATGCCGTTCCATCCTTCATGCTATGCCCAGCAGCGGCGCGCCAGGAAGTTCACGCTCACCGGCCGCTGAGGTACTCGCTGACCTGCACCGTACCGAGCGGGCCGGGCGCGCGCAGGGCGCGCACCAGAGCCCGCCGGCGCTGGGCAAGTTCGAGGCACCCCTGACTCGGGTGCAGGTATGCACCCCGGCCGGGCAACCGCGCTCCCGGGTCGGGAACGATCACGTCCCCGGCCACCACCAGGCGAAGCAAGCTGGATTTGGCGGCCCGCTGCCGGCAGCCCACACAGGTGCGTACCGGGGGCACGCCACGGGCGGGCTGGTCGGACGGGCCGGCCATTTCCGTAATAACTCTACCGCGCCGGCGCGTCGGCGGCACCGCTGGCTGGCGCACCGGACCGAGCGCCCGATGGGGCGTCCGGCTGAGCACCAGGCGGGGCTGCGTCCGCGGGCCCGCCGGGGCCGTCGGGCTGGGCTGTGTCCGCGGGCCCGCCGGAGCCGTCTGGCTGGGCACCGGGCGGGGCTGCGTCGGCGGGCCCGCCGGGGCCGTCGGGCTGGGCATCGGAACGGATGTCGATGCGCCAGCCGGTGAGGCGGGCGGCCAGCCGGGCATTCTGGCCCTCCTTGCCGATGGCGAGTGACAGCTGGTAATCGGGGACGATCACCTGGGCCACCCGGGCCTCGGCGTCGATCACGTGGACCGCGGTGACCCGGGCCGGCGACAGCGCGTTACCTACAAAACACGCAGGATCGTCGGAATAATCCACGATGTCGATTTTCTCGCCGTGCAGTTCGGCCATGACGTTGCGGACCCGGCTGCCCATGGGGCCGATGCAGGCCCCCTTGGCGTTGACCCCGGACTGGTTGGAGCGGACCGCGATCTTGGTCCGGTGCCCGGCCTCGCGGGCGATGGCCACGATCTCGACCGCGCCGCTGGCGATCTCCGGCACTTCCAGCGCGAACAGCTTCTTGACCAGGTTGCGGTGGGTCCGGGACAGCGTCACCGACGGGCCGCGGTGCCCCTTGCGGACGTGCAGCACGTAGCAGCGGATGCGCTCGCCGTGCAGGTACTGCTCGGCCGGCACCTGCTCGGCGGGGGGCAGCACGGCCTCGATCTTGCCCAGGTCCACCAGCACGGCCCGCGGATCCTTGCCCTGCTGGATGACGCCGGCCACGATGTCGCCCTCGCGCCCGGCGTACTCGCCGAACGTCATCTCGTCCTCGACGTCGCGCAGTCGCTGCAAGATGACCTGGCGGGCGGTGGTGGCGGCGATCCGGCCGAACCCGTCGGGCGTGTCGTCGTACTCGCGGCCCGCGGCCCCGTCGGAGCCGGACTCGGTCGCCCACACGGTGACGTGGCCGGTGCGCCGGTCGATCTGGACGCGGGCCGTGGCGGCCGCACCCTCGGTCCGGTGGTAGGCCACCAGCAGCGCGTCCTCGATGGCCTTGACCGAAGTCTCCATCGAGATGTCTTTTTCGCTCTCCAGCATGCGGAGGGCGCTGAGATCAATGTCCATCGGGTTCCCCCGTGCCCGGCCCCTCATTGGGCCGGTCGAATTCAATCTGGACCTTCCCGGCGCCCAGGGCCGCGTAACCGAACCGGCGGTCGGTGCCGTTGACGTCCAGGACCACGTTGTCGGCGTCGGCCGCGACCACCCGGCCCTGGACGGGACTGGACGGCGACCCGGTCAGCGGCACCCGGACCAGCCGGCCCAGGGCACGCCGCCAGTGCCGCGGCTGGGTGAGCGGACGGTCCACCCCCGGCGACGAAACCTCGAGCGTGTAGGGCATGTCGCCCATCACGTCGGAGGCGTCGAGCTTGGCCGAGAGTTCCCGGCTGGCGTGGGCGGCGTCGTCCAGGCTCAGCCCGCGGTCACTGTCGACCACGATGCGGAGCAGACGGCGGCGGCCCGCGCTGGTGATCTTGACCGATTCCAGGTCCATGCCGAGCGCGTGCACGACCGGCGTGATCACCTTGCTGACCTGGTCGGTGTCGGGCGGCGGGGTGGTGCGCGCCGGCGACGGCCCGGGCTCGGCCGTCCGGGGCTGGTTCTTCGGTTGCTTACGGGCCGGGGCCCGTCCGGCCGCCCGCCCGGGACGCGCGGGAACGTGACGGGGTCCACCTCGCATCACGGCCTCCTTCACGTCCATGACCTGCACTGTTACGTTGTCCGATCTAGCCTATCCGCAGCACGCCGCCATGGCTGCTATTCAACGGCCGGCACCATGGCATCCTTAGGCAGGCCGCGAACGAACCAGGCGGCACAGCGGACGGTCGGAGGGTACCGGACAGTGACGAGTAGGCGGGCGGTGTCGCGGCGCCGCATGCTCACCGTGATGCTGGGGAGTTCGGCGCTCGCGGTCACGGCGTGCGGGGTGCCCGAGGCGCTGAGGAAGCCGCCGGGCCTGTCGGCCAGCGTCCGCACGCTCCGCGCGTCGATCACCGCTGAGCAGGGGCTGGTGGACAGTTATCACGACGTGATCCGCCGCTTTCCTCAACTGTCCGGGCGGCTGAATTCATTCCTGGCCCAGCACGAGCAGCATCTGGCCCAGCTCCGGGGCCGGCTGGTGGTGCCGCCGCACGTGACCATGAGCCCGATCCCGTCGCCGGCGCCGACCAGCCCGGCGCCGTCGGCGGCCAGCTCGGCCCAGGCCGCGGTCGAGCTGCTGGTCCGGGCCGAGCAGACCGCGGCCGCGACCCAGCTGGGCCGGCTGAAGGGCGCCCCGCCGGCCCTGGCCCAGCTGCTGGCCAGCATCGCCGCGTCCGAGGCCACGCACGCGGTGGCCCTGACGTCGGGGGGCAGCTGATGGCCGCCGCCGATGCGGGCCTGGCCGCCCTGCAGGCGCTGCTGGCGGCGGAGAACACGGCCGTCTACGGCTACGGGCTGGCCGGGGCCCAGCTCAGCGGCGATCAGCTCACCACCGCGACTCAGGACTGGAACCTGCACCGGGCCGCCCGGGTCACGGTGTCGGCGATGATCACCCAGCGCGGCGGCACGCCGCAGCCGGCCGCGGCCGCCTACACACCGCCGTTCGCGGTGACCAGCGCGACCCGGGCCCGGTCGCTGGCCGCGCTGCTGGAGGACGGCCTGGTCCGCGCCTACCTGGGCCTGGTCGCGCTGAACGACCCGGCCCTGCGGGCGTTCGGCGCCGGGGAGATGCAGGCCGCCGCCATCCGGGCCGCCTACTGGCAGGGCGGCACCACCGCGTTCCCCGGCCTGGACAGCGCTAGCCTCGGGGGCTAAGCCCCCAGAGCCCGGAGGCAGGTCAGGGAGCGCCGTGGCTGGCCAGGACGCGCTGGATGGCGCCCGCCGCGGCGTCCAGGTCGGCGGCGGCGGCGATCCGCTCCGCCCAGGACCACCAGTACCACCAGTCGCCGTCGCTGCCGGAACCGGCGTAGATGTGCTCCTCGAGCGCGCGGGCCTCGGGATTGACCACGTACAGGCTGGGTACCCGGCCTGGCGGCAGCACCATGCGCACCTGCAGGCCACGGCGGGCGAGTTCCTCGCCCAGCTTCTCAAGGTATTCCAGCTGCACGTCGGCTGCCTCACGCATCCGCTGAGCTTCCACCGTCATCACTTTGTTACTCCCGGTATACATAATGCTGCTGAGCGTGTCAGCGTCTTCCAGGATGCCGCCGTGACCGGTGGCCCGCACGCGGATCGGGAAATTTGGGCGACTTTAGCCCTCGGCCAGGGCGTCCGGCAGCGGCTCGGCGTGCAGCACGGTGAGCTTGGACACCGCCCGGGTCAGCGCCACGTACAGCCGCTGCAGGCCGCGCGCCTCCGCCCCGGCGATGGCCGCGGGCTCGACCACGATCACGTGGTCGAACTCCAGGCCCTTGGCCAGCGTGACCGGCACCCGGGTCAGGCCGCCCTGGCCCCCGTCCTCGTCGCCGCCCAGGGTCCCGTGCGGCACGTGCCGGGCGGTCAGGGCCTGGGACAGGGCGGCGATCTGCTGGTCGGCGGCGATCACCGCCACCGACCCGGGCTCGGCCGCGGCCCCGGCGCAGACCACGGCCAGCCGGTCGCCGAGGCCGTCCGGGGCGGTGGCCTCGATGTCCAGCGCGCCCGGGTCCTCGCGCAGCGACACCGCGGGCGACAGCCCGGGCGCGATCCGGCTCAGCAGCCGGCTGGCGTAGTCGAGAATCTGCCGGGGCACCCGGTAGCCGGTACGCAGCACCCGCAGGTCAGCCGCTGGCTTGCCCAGGTGCGCGAGCAGGCCGTCCCAGGTCGTGGTGGCCCACGGCGTGGTGCCCTGAGCCAGGTCGCCGAGCACGGTGGCGGCGCCGGTGGAGCAGCGGCGGCCGATGGCCCGGCACTCCATCGGGGACAGGTCCTGGGCCTCGTCCACCACCACGTGACTCAGGCTGGGCGTGCGCTCGATCAGGTCCCGGGCCTCGTCGATCAGCACCACGTCCGCCGGTGACCAGCGCGCCGACCCGGGGCCACGCGGCGGCTTGGCCCAGACGATGGCCTGCTGCTCGGCCTCGTCGAGCACCCCCGTGGCCGCCGCGGCCAGCGCGTCCGCGTCGCTGAGCAGCCCGAACACCAGCCGCAGCGGGTCCACCTTGGGCCAGATGGTGTCGACCACGGCCCGCACCGGGCGGGTGCGCCGGACCGCGTCGTGGGTCCGGTCGTCGCAGGACTCCCCGGCCGCCTCCATCTGGCTCAGGATCACGTGCGCGATCCGGTGCTCGAGCAGGTCCCGGCCCGCGCCGTAGCGCAGGCCGCGGTCGCGGAGCTCGGCGGCCAGGCCGGCCAGGTCGTGGGCCGGCACCCGCCAGCGGCGCGAGCCGCGGGCCAGCACCAGCGACTCCGGCGGCTCGGCCAGCCGGGACCAGAGCGCGCGGCGCAGCACCTCGGCCATGCGGGCGTCGCCCTTGACCCGGGCCGCGGCCAGGCTGTCCTGGCCACGGACGGGTACCGAGGCGGCCAGCTCGGTGACGGTCAGCTGGCTGACGTCGATCTCGCCCAGCGCGGGCAGCACGTCGCGGATGTAACCCAGGAACGCGCGGTTCGGCCCGATGACCAGGACCCCGCGGCGGGCGACCCGCTCCTTGTAGGCGTAGAGCAGGTAGGCGACCCGGTGCAGGCCCACGGCGGTCTTGCCGGTCCCGGGTGCGCCCTGCACGCACACGGTCTGGCCCACGTCGGCCCGGACGATGTCGTCCTGGTCGGGCTGGATGGTGGCCACGATGTCGCGCATGGGCCCGGACCGGGGCCGCTCGATCTCGTTGATCAGGATGCGGCTGACCGGCTCGCCCGCGGGCGCGCTCCCGGCGCCGGGCCCGGGCTCGGTGCCGGAGCCGGCCGCCGCGAACCGCTCGTCCTCGAAGGCGGTCAGGTCCCCGCCGGAAAAGCCGAACCGGCGGCGCAGGTCCAGGCCCATGGGCTGGGCCCGGCTGGCCCGGTAGAACGGCCGGGACACCGGGGCCCGCCAGTCGATCACGACCGGGGTCCCGGCCGGGTCGTGCACGTGGCGGCGCCCGATGTGGAAGCTCTCACCGTCGGGGACCGCGGGGTCTTCGGCGAGTTCGTGGCCGGCCGAGTAGTCCAGGCGGCCGAAGAACAACGGCGTGTCGGGCAGGTCCTTCAGGGCCTCGGCCCGGTGGTACAGCTCGGCCTTGAGGTACTGCTCGGACA
Source organism: Streptosporangiaceae bacterium (assembly GCA_036521155.1). Lineage (GTDB taxonomy): Bacteria > Actinomycetota > Actinomycetes > Streptosporangiales > Streptosporangiaceae > Bog-532. The sequence goes on along the minus strand of DATDIH010000371.1, from coordinate 2,911 downwards.
CCGGGTCGCCGCCCAGGGCCTCCAGGGCGAGCACGTCGTCCCGCATGAGCTGGAGGAATTTGCGGGATTCGAGCAGGTAGTCGCGCTCGGTGCCGAGCACGGCGGCGGACGGATCGGTATCGGGGGGCTCCCCCTCCGCCGGGTGGACCGCGGGCATGACGGCATCTCCTTCCGGAGCAGGGGTGGACAGGGCGCAGAATGCGAGAACTTACCAGCCGGCCGGGGCGGCGTCACCTGAATTTCGGCCCGGCCGGAAGGGTGCTCATCACTATTAGCCACCGCATGTTGCACAGAGTTGGCAACGTGGCGACATCCCCTCGCCCTATGATGCTCTACGTTCATTCGGTTACATGGAGTGATATTTCGCGGGGGTGGCGGTGGGGTCAGGAGTGGTCTGGGCCCGGATCAGCGGGGTCGTGGCTGGCACGGCCGCGGCCGGAGTGGCCTGGGCCCGGGCCGGCCGGGTCGCGGCCGGCGCCGCCGCAGCGGGAGCGATCGCGGCCGGCGCCGCGGCGATGGTGGCCGGCTTCCCGGTCGCGGCGGCGGCCGCGGTGGCCAGCCCAGGCCAGACCGGACCGTACCCGGTCACCGCCGCGGGCACCCCGGGCCTGTGCTGGCAGGCGGCCGGGAACGGGTCACCGGTCACGCTGGAACACTGCGACCGGACCGTCCAGGGCCAGCAGTGGACCCTGACCAGCGACGGCGTCTTCATGAACGGCAACGGCTACTGCCTGGAGGCCGGGACCGGCGACCGCCTGTTCATCGGGTTCGACGGGCAGTGCGGCGGAACCGCCACCAGCCAGCAGTGGGCGTTCCAAGGCGGCCAGCTGCGCAGCCGGGCGGCCGCGGTCTGCGCGGCCCCGGCCGGTTCACTGGAGCCGGGGACCGCGATCGTCACCGGGGCCTGCGGCCGGGCCCCGTGGAGCTTCGGCGCCAGCGCGGCGGGAACGCCCGCCCCGAAACCGAGCTCGCGACCGGTTACGGCGCGCCCGGCCACGCAGCCTTCGGTAAAAGCAGGAGCAGCGAAGACGGCGGCAACCGGGCCGGCGGCGGGTCAGGGGGGCGGCGAGCAGGCCGTGCTGATGACCGTGGGACTCCTGGTGTTCGGGGGGTTGCTGGTGCTGGTAGGACGGCGATCGCGGCGCGGCGGGCGGACGGCCTGGGCCGCCCGGACTGAGCGGGCTGGCGGCCCTGAGCCGAGCGGACGGGCCGGACGGGGCGGGCACCGGCGGGGCGCGGACGGGGCAGGAACGGCGGCGGGCGGCCGAATACGGCCGGGAGCGCGGGCCGGGCACCTGGACGACAGCGGGCCGCACGTGGTGGACGTGACCGAGGAGGTACGCCAGCGGCGCGCGGCCCGGGGGGTGGTGGATACGCGGCCCACCGAGCCGTTCGACGTTTCATCCATTTTCTAAGGTCGGTGGGCAGGAGTGCCGGCACGCACGCCATCTTCCCCGGGTGTGCGGGTCAGGCGACCGCGGCCGGCCAGGCGTTCAGGCCACTGGGAGTCAGGAACGAGTCGAAGACCAGCTCGGCCGCGCCGGTCAGCACGCCCAGGTCCCCGAGCTGGGACGGGATCAGCGGTGGCGGCTCGTCCCGGCGGAAGCGCATCAGCGTGGCCGCGTACCCGGCCCGGACCGCCTCCGGCGCGGCCTGGTAAATGTCACGGCCCAGACCGGACAGCCCGATGGCGGCCGGGTCGTGCGCGTTGACCAGGGAACCCATCCCCCGGCCGAGGGCCTCGGCCACACCGGCCAGGGCCTGCGCGCAGCCGGGATCGGTGGCCGCGGCGCTGATCACGGCCAGGGCCAGCTCCATCCGGTCCCCCTGTTCCTCCCGGCCCGCCCGCCGCAGCAGGCCGTGAGTGCCCGCGTCCAGCTCCCAGCAGCCCACCGAGCCGCAGCGGCACTCCTCGGTGCCGCCGGTCAGCGGCATGTGGCCGAACTCCCCGGCCGCACCGTGCACGCCGGTCAGCGGGAGGCCGCCGGACAGCAGCACGCCGCCGACCCCGGTGGCCACGTGCAGGTGCAGGGCTACCGGCACGTCCCGCAAGCCGCCGCGCCGGGCTTCGGCCAGCCCGGCCAGCCGGGCGTCGTTGCCGACCAGCACCGGCACGGTGACCCCGGCCGGCGGGACGCTCAGGCTGGCCACCACGTCCACCCCGTGCCAGTCGGCCAGCCCGGGCTGGACCATCCGGCCCTGGCTCACCGGAGAGGGCACCGCCACCCCGATCCCGATCACCCGGGGCCCGAGCGTCCGCTGGTGCGCGGCCAGCCGCCGGGCCAGGCCGGCCAGCAGGTCGGTGCCGGACCCGGAGTCCCGTTCCTGGCGTTCCAGCATGGCGCCGCGGCCGGTCAGCTCGAACGACGCCACCGAGAACGAGTCGTCGCGCAGGTCCACGGCCAGCGCCACCGGGCCGTCCGGATGCGGGGACGGCACCCCGGTGGGACGGCCACGGGACCGGCGCTCGGCCATGTCCCCCTGAACCTGCAGTTCCTCGATCAGGCCCCGATCGGCCAGGTCGCGGACCAGGACCGTGGCCGTGCCCCGGGCCAGGCTGAGCTGGCGGGTGAGCTCGGCCCGGGTCCGCTCGCCGCCGCCGTCATGGACGGCCCGGAGCAGCCGCGCCAGGTTGTGCGCGCGCAGGTCCGCGCTGGTCGTCGCTTGCTCGCTGTCCGGTCGCACCCCCTGATCACATCACGCGTCAGCAGCCCGGCTGACCCGTATGGTCACCCTGGTCCGAGCACTAGGGCTCACCGAGATGGGTAGGTTTCTGTGTTATGGGGACGGTGGAAACAGACATGGACACCACGGCGGCAGCCACGGACACGAGTACGCGGGGGTGGCTGACGCCGGACGAGCAGGAGGCCTGGCGGGCCTATCTGGCCACCAGCAAGCTGCTGTTCCGGCA
>DATDIH010000370.1:0-3779 GCA_036521155.1 Streptosporangiaceae bacterium | reverse complement strand
CGAGCAGGCGCTTGGCTTCGCGGATGCCGCTGGTGAGGGCGCCGTCGGCGTAGGCCAGGCGGGTGCTCTGGGTGTGCTCGCCCGCGAACAGGAGCCGGCCGCCGATCGGCTGGCCGAGCAGGTCGGCGTCGGCTGGGGTGGCCCCGGGCGGGATGTGCGTGTACGCGCCCTGGGTGTACGGGTCGTCGGCCCAGGCGGTGACGGCGGTCGCGACCGGGTCCGGGCAGGGGTGGCCGATCGCCTCGGCCAGCAGGCCGCGGGCCCAGCGGACGGGCGCGTCCGGGCCCGCCCCGGCCAGCCGCTCGGCCGCACTGTGGAACACGAAGAACACCAGGACCGGGTCACCGCCGAAGCTGTCCAGGCCCATGACCCAGACCATCCACTGGCTGGGCTCGCGGGGAAAGATCATCAGGTGCGGGAAGCCGGCCTCCCGCCAGAAAGGCTCGGCGAACTTCAGGGCCACCTTCTCGAACCGGCCGAACCCGAGCCGTCCGATGGCGGCCTGGCGGTCCGGCGGCAACCGCGGCGAAAATCGCGGCAACCCACTCTTGAGCACTCCGAGCGGCACCGCCACCACCGCGTGCGAGCCCTCCTCGGCCGAGCCGTCGGCGGTCACCATCCGGACCCCGTCCGGCCCGGTCACGATCTCGGCCACGGGCCGGCCCAGCCGCACGTCGACCCCGGAGGCCATCGCCTGCACCAGGCTTATGTAGCCCCCGCCCGGCGCGTCGCCGAAGTAGTCCCCGCCGTATTCGAGCTCGGTCCACATCCAGCGCAGCGACTGCTGCTCGACCCGGCAGGCGGACTCCGCCTCGATGTAGGCGTACAGCAACTGGCGCGCCCGCGCCGGGTCAGCCGCCTTCTGCGTGGCGACCTCCGTGGCCACAAAGGCCTCGATCGCCTCGGCCGCCGAGGCGTCCGGCCCGAGCCGCCCTGCCAGTCCGGCCAGGACGTCGGGGAATCGGTCCAGCAGGCCGAGCAGGTCGCCGGTCTCGGCGTCCGGCAACCGCCGGCCCTCACGTTGGTCGAACGCGGCCATCTCGGGGACCGGGTTCGCGCTCCGGCACGGCACGCCGGCCAGCCGCGCGAACGCACGCATCGGGTTGCCGTCCGGCATGTGGATCCACGACCCGCCCAGGTCGACCGGGGCGCCGTCCAGGTCCGCGGTGTGCAGCCGGCCGCCGATCCGGTCCCTGGCCTCGAGCACGACGCAGTCCACCCCGGCCCGGGTCAGCGCGTTGGCCACGGTCAGCCCGGCGATTCCGGCGCCGGCCACGAGCACGCGTCCGACCGGCCCGGTCACTCCGCCCGGTACGTCCCGGCCCCCATCGTCAAAGTCCTCGGCCGCCATCACGCCCCCATCGGACCGCTCCCCCGACGGACCGCTCCCCATCGGACCGGCCGCCACTGGGGCGAGTATCCACCGCTGGCCGCCCGGCGGCCAGAGCCTCAGGAGGCGACCGGCGCGTCCGACTTGACCTGGGCGGCGATCTCGGCCACCAGCTCCAGCGACCGCATCCGGTCGGCGGGGTCGTGGAGCTGGGCGGTGATCATCAGCTCGTCGGCGTTGGTGGCGTCCAGCAGCTCGGCCAGGCCGCGCCGGACCGTGTCCGGGGCGCCGACGATGGCCGACCCCCGGCGGGACTCGATGATCTCTTGGTCCAGGTCGGTGTAGGGGTAGGCGGCCGCTTCTTCGGGCGAGGGCAGCGGGCCGGGACGCCCGGTGCGCAGCCGCAGGAACGACAGGCCGCTCGGTCCGGCCAGATACTGGGCCCGCTCGTCGGTGTCGGCACAGATCACGTTGGCCGCGATCATCGCGTGCGGCTCGGCCAGCTCGGCCGAGGGGCGGAAGCGCTCCCGGTACAGGGCCAGCGCGGGCAGCGTGTTGGCCGCGCTGAAGTGGTGCGCGAACGCGAACGGCAGCCCCAGCAGCCCGGCCACCTGGGCGCTGTAGCCGCTGGAGCCCAGCAGCCACAGGGCCGGCATGTTGCCCTGCCCGGGCACCGCGGTGATCGAGGCGTACGGGTGACCCTCGGGCCACTCGCCGTTGAAGAACCCGATCAGGTCGCTCAGTTGCTCGGGGAACTCGTCCGGGCTCAGGCCCTCGGGGGACCGGCGCAGCGCGGCCGCGGTGGCCGGGTCGGTGCCGGGGGCGCGGCCGATGCCGAGGTCGATCCGTCCGGGGTGCAGCGCCTCCAGCATGCCGAACTGCTCGGCCACCACCAGCGACACGTGGTTGGGCAGCATCACGCCGCCGGACCCGACGTGAATCCGGGACGTGGCCGCGGCCAGGTGGCTGATCAGCACCGGCGGCGCCGAGCTGGCGATGCCGGGCATGTTGTGGTGTTCGGCGACCCAGAACCGCTGGTAACCAAGCTCCTCGGCCCGCTGGGCCAGTTTGGTGGTGGCCCGCAGGGCGCCGGCCGCGGTCCCGCCCGCCGGGATCGGGGCCAGGTCGAGCACGGACAGCGGCACGCTACGCAGATCGCTCACGCCTCAAGCCAACAGCGTGCGTGGCCAGGATCTTCCGGGCCGGGCCGGGACGGACCAGGACGTGACGGCCAGGACGTGACGGGTCAGAACGGGACGGGTAGGGACCTGGTGTGGACACCGAGGAGATGTTGCGACGGGGCGCGGCCGCCACGGCCGCGGGCCGGGTCGGCCTGGGCCTGGCCGCGCTGGCCCGCCCCGACCTGCTGACCGGCGCCTGGATCGGCCCGTCCGGCGACGGCCTGGCCGGGCGGGTGCTGGGCCGGGCCCTGGGCGCCCGCGATCTGGCCCTGGGCCTGGGCACGCTGGCCGCCCTGCGCCACCCGCCCGGCCCGGGCACCGATCAGGCGGCCAGGGCCTGGGTGAGCCTGGCCGCCCTGGCCGACGGCGCGGACCTGCTGGTCACCGTGGGCTCCTGGGGCCGGCTGCCCGCGCGGCAACGCTGGCTGGTCGCGACCGCCGCCGGGGGCGCCGCCGCCCTCGGCCTGGCCGCGGCGGCCACCCAGACCTCAGGCCGAGATCACCAGGTGACCGGCAGCTCGTACAGGCCGTAGACGAAGCCGTCGTCCTTGACCGGCAGCTTGTCCAGCGGAACCGCCAGCCGGAGCCCGGGCAGTTGGGTGAACAGCGTGCGGTACACGATGTCCAGCTCGGCCCGGGCCAGGCTCTGGCCCAGGCACTGGTGCGGCCCGTAGCCGAACGCCACGTGCCGGCGCACCCCCCGCCCCTGGTCCGGCCGGGCCGGGTCCAGCCGATCCGGGTCCGGGAACTGGGCCGGGTCGTGGTTGGCGGCCAGCAGCGAGACGATCACGCCCTCGTCCGGCTGCACGGTGGTCCCGCCGATCGAGGCCTCCGACAGCGCGAACCGGCCGGTGCCGATGTCGGCGATGGAGAAGTACCGGAGCAGCTCCTCCACCGCCTGCGGCCCGCGGTCCGGATCGGTCACCGCCGCCCGCAGGTCCGTCGCCCGCAGGCCGGCCCCATCGTCCTCGTACGCCATGACCGCCAGCGCGCCCAGCGAGATCATGCTGGCGGTGGTCTCGTGCCCGGCCACCAGCAGCAGGAAGGCCAGGCTGACGAGGTCGCGGTGGTCGTAGTCACCGGCCGCCCGGTGGGCCGTGACCTGCCGTCCGAGCAGGTTGTCGCCGGGCGCGTCCTCCTGGGCGGTGACCAGGTCGTCGAGGAACTGGAACAGCTCTCCGAGCGCCGTGAACCGCTGATCGGGCGGCACGTGGTGGGTGAGCAGCGCGGTGCTGCGGGACTGGAAGAACTCGTGCTGCTCGTACGGC
>DATDIH010000369.1:0-2393 GCA_036521155.1 Streptosporangiaceae bacterium | reverse complement strand
TGTCCTTGTAGACCGGCCGGAAGAAGCGGAAGTTGCCGGTCGGGAACAGCCGCTGCCCGTCCTTCTCGGTGGGCGGCGGCGTCACGCCGGCGATCGGCAGTTGCAGGTGCGGCGGGATCCGGGTGCCGCGTACGGACATGGAGCCTCCTCGCTCGGGCGCGGGCGCGGGTCAGTTGGCCGTCAGGGGGTGGTCGCCTGGACCGTGCTGAAGTCGATGACCTGGTGCTTCTCGACGCCGCGGAACATCGCGTCCCGGTCGGCGACCTGCTCGGCCACGCTGTCGGTGGGAAGCTCGCCGGTGGCCGCGACCAGCGCCCCGATCAGCGGGGCCGCGATGCCCATGCCGATGGCCAGCCGTTCCTCGGCGCCTTCGGTGGACATCCGGTCGTAAGCCAGTTCACCCAGGTCCCGGACGAACATCCACGGGCTGCTGCCGTGCTGCTCGGCCAGGCCGACCGCGTCCACCACGACCAGCTTGGCCAGCTTGGCGCGCATCGAGTCGGGCAGGAACTTCAGCAGGTAATCGGGGTCGCGGGCGGAGTTGACCACGAGCACGCCCTGGCCGTCGGGCGTGCCGCGGAGGAAGTTGACCGCCTTGATGATTGTCTCCTCGACGAGCACGACCCAGTCCGGGCGGGGGTTCTCGTACACGAACCGGTCCACGATGGGCGAGTCGCCGAACCTCGCGTACCGGCGGACCAGGCAGTTGGTCCGGTCCGGGTCGTCCACGTAGTCGCTGACGTTGTCGGCGTACAGTCCTTGCGCGCGGGCCGTGGCGGCAATGCACGAGGAGACGTCACGAGCCTCCTTGTCCATGATGATGCCGCGGGACCAGACCGTGAGCTCGTGATACACGTGGCACTTCCTAACATTGTATACCGTCGTCAGGATACTGACATCGTCCGCGCTGCCCCCGGGCCAGTCAAGGGGCGGGCGTGGTCTTTACCCCTTCCTTGCCGCATGCCTCAGCGCGTGTACCCCACTGTGCGTAAGCGAACCGATCTGATACGTGACTGAAATCGTGAAAGTTTCGGTGTCGCGGGCTGGTGAATTGCGCGGCCGGCCAGCCTGGCACCGGCCTGCGCTACCCGGCCGGCGCGGGGTGGCTGCGCTGCGGCTCCGCCCGGATCAGGCCGGGCGGCCAGGGCGCGTGGCGGTGGCCGGCCCTGATGAGCACGCCGGATCCGGTGGTGGGCGTCGCATCCATGCCCCATGATGGGGTGACTTCCCGGTCTGACAAGATCGCGCCAGCACCAGGTTGGGGGACCATGAGCGACGGAAGCTCGCGCGAGCCGCGATATCCGCGGCGGTCGCGTGCTTACCCCGGCTCCGGTGCTGGATATCCCGATGACCCGCCGCCTGCTGACGCCGACGAGTATCTAGCCGCCCCGGCCGCGCCCACGGACCAGCGCAGGCCGGGCAGCCGGATGGCGGCCCGCCAGGCCCGCGGCTACCAGCCCACTTCCGACGCGGCCACCGGCTGGCCGCCCAGCCCCGAGCGCGACGAACTGGCCCGCGGCTACGCGTGGGCGCCGCCCGAGGACGAGCGCCCGCACCGGGCGGGCACCCGGCGCAAGCCTCCCGGCGCTCCCCCCGATCGAGACCCATATACCGAACGCCAGGCCCGCCGTGCTCGCCCCGAGCCGCCTACTGACTTCCGGGGCGGGGCGCCGGGGCCCGGTGGCGGGCACCGGGGGTACCCAGAACCGGGCCGGCCCCCGGGGCCAGGTAGCGGCCGGGTAACCGGTCAGGGGTATCCGGCCGCGGGCGGGCCGGCCAGCCCAGACGCTCGCGGCGGGGCCGGGGTGGGGTACCCGGGGTCTGACGTGGGCGCGGGCCGCCCGGCAGGGTCTGGCGCCGGCCGCGGAACCGGGCGAGGGTACCCGGGCGGTGACCCGGGACCCGGTCGCCCGGCGGGTCCAGGCGGCAGTGGTGCGTCCGGGCCGGTGCGGGTTCCGGGCCAGCCGGGCCCTGCGGATTCGCGGCGCGGCCAGGCCGCACCCGGGCCCGCTGGCTGGGATACGTCACGGCGCGGATCCGCGTCGGCCGCCCCGGCCGCTCCGCCCCGCGGTTCCCGGTCGGCCGAAGCGGGGGGCTGGGATGCTTCCAGGCGCGGTCCGGCCGCGCCCGCACCAGCTGGACAGGATCCGTCCGGTCGTAGGGTCATGCCGCCGGGGGTGACGGGCCGGGATGCCGGGCGTGGGACTGTTCCGCCGGGACCGGCCCGACGGGATGCTTCCGGGCGTGACACCCTGCCGCCCGGCGCTGCGGGCCGCGATGCTGCCGGGCGCGGGCCGGTGGCACCTGGGCCAGCTGGCCGGGATGCCGGGCGCGGGCCGGTGGCACCTGGGCCGGCCGGCCGGGATGCCGGGCGCGGGCCGGTGGCACCTGGG
>DATDIH010000368.1:0-3785 GCA_036521155.1 Streptosporangiaceae bacterium | reverse complement strand
AGGAGCCGGCCGATCGTCTGGCCGACCGCCGTTTCCGCGTAGGTCATCGCACGAGGTCCTTTCCGTCGCGGGCGGTCGCGGGCAGTTCGGCTTGGTGGTCAGGCCCGGCCAGCTGCGGGGGCTGGGCGGGCAGGAAGGCGGCGGCGAGCAGCGCGCCGGCCAGGGCGATAGCCGCCGCGACGACGCACCCGACGCTCAGGCCGTGGTCGAAGGCGCTGGTGGCGGCCTGGTGGACGGCGGCCGCGGCCACGCTCTGGCCGTTCGCGGTCAGCTGGCCGGAGACGCCGAATGCGGCCCCGACGGACTGGCGGGCGAGGCTGATCAGCGGGTGCGGCAACGCCGCCGGAAGGGAGGTGGTGAGCCGCGAGGCGTACAGCGAGGCGTAGACGCTGCCGATGATGGCCACGCCGAGGGTGCCGCCGAGCAGCCGGGTCGAATCGTTGACGGCCGAGCCGACCCCGGCCCGGCGGGCGGTGACGGCCCCCATGATCGACTCGGTGGCGGGCGCGGAGGTCAGGCCCATGCCCAGACCGTAGACGACCATCTGGACGGCGATGATGCCGTAGCTGAGAGTGGGCGACAGGTCGCTGGCGACCCAGAAGTAGAAGCTCGCCTGCAGGACCAGCCCAGCGACGACGATGATCTTGGTGCCGGCCTTGACCGCGAGCCGGGTGCCGATGGTCGACCCGGCGGCGACGGAGACCGCGACCGGCAGCAGGTGCACGCCGGTGGACAGCGGGCTGTAGGCCCGGATGAACTGGAAGTACTGGGTCATCAGGAAGATGAACCCGGACAGGGTGAAGAACGCGATCGTGACCGCGGCGCTGGCCGCGCTGAACCGCATGTTCGCGAACAGCCGCACGTCGAGCATGGGCCGGTCGGTGCGGCGCTCGCCGACGATGAAGGCGATGAGCAGGATGGCGGCGCCCGCGAACCCGAGCAGCGACGCCGCTGAGGTCCAGCCCCGGCTCGGAGCCTCGATGATCGTGTAGACCAGCAGTCCCATGAAGCCGCCGGACAGGATCAGACCCGGGAAGTCCAGGCGGTCCGGCCGCGGGTCCTGGGCGCGGGGGACGAACCAGGCGGCCAGGGCGATGACGGCCAGCGACACCGGCCCGAGCGTGTAGAAGACGCTCGACCAGTGGTAGTGCCCGAGCAGGAAGCCGCCCACGATCGGACCGAGGGCGATGGCCATCCCGGCCGTGGCGCCCCACAGGCCGATGGACAGCGCCCGTTCCTTGCGTCCGGTGAACACCCCGGTCAGCAGGGACAGCGTGGCCGGGAACGTCATCGCCGCGCCCAGGCCCATGACGGCCCGGGCGGCGATCAGCCCGGCCGGGGAGGTGGCGTACCCGCCAGCAAAGCTGGCCAGGCCGAACACGGCCAGCCCCGCCATCAGCATGCCCTTGCGGCCGAACCGGTCGGACAGGCTGCCGGAGGTCAGCAGCAGCGCGGCGAACACCAGGTTGTAGGCGTCCACCACCCACTGCAGCTGGGTGGTGGTCGCGCCCAGCTCGCGGGTCAGCGTCGGCAGCGCCACGTTGACCAGGGTCGTGTCGAGGTTGATCACGAACGACGCCATCAGCAGGGCGACGAGGATCAGCGGCTTCGAAGGCGTGCGCGTCATCGTCATCGCCTCTACTTCGCGGTCGCGGTGATCAGAGCCGGAGCCGGCTTCGGTGTGCGCCGCGATCGGGCCAGGGCGGTCACCGACGTGATGTGCACGGCCAGCAGCAGCGGCACGCCCACGGTGGGGACAATCGCGATCGGCAGCTCGCTGATCGGTGCCCCGGACGGGGTGACGTGGATCAGCTGGTACGCGGTCACGGCGCCCAGGGTCAGGGCCACGATCAGGTCGGTCATGCCGAACGCGTTGAACCACAATGCGCCGCGGCGGCCCGTGCCCTGCGCGAGCCTGCGCGCGATGAAGGGGGCGGCGACACCGGCGGCGATGTCGCCCAGGCCAGCGGGCAGCGCCCACAGCGCGGGCAGGTGGCCAAGGCTCATGATGATCAGGAAGGCCACTCCGTCCACGGCCCGGAACGAGTGCGGCAGCTCCAGCCGGGCCACCGTGCCCGGGGCCCGCAGGACCCGGGCGACCAACGGGATCCGGCCCAGCGCTAGCAGCAGGAACAGGAAGCCGAACACCGCGACCGGCATCCACGGCACCCCGTGGCCGAGCCGCGTGTGGTACCAGCCGCGGTCCGCGATCACCGCGCTGCCGGCGAACCAGCCGCCGAGCACGACGGCCGCGCCACCGGCCAGCACCCCCGCCCGCCGTCGGCCCAGACCGGCCCGGATCGCGCCTCCGTACAGCACCACGCAGGTCGTAGCCAGGATGGCCACGATGCCACCGATGATCATCGCCCACAGGTAGCCAGGTGGGTTGTAGTACATGACATCCTCCTTCAGCCGGATTAACTATCTTCAAGCTACTATCTTGCATATACTTTCTTCCAGCTATTATTTTGGATGCCATGACCCGGAACGTCCGTACCTACGACCACTTCTGCCTGACCGCGCGCTCGCTGGAGCGCGTGGGGGACCGGTGGAGCCTGCTGGTGATCCGCGACCTGCTCACCGGGGCCAAACGGTTCACCGACCTGATGGACCGTCTCGGCGGGATCACGCCCAAGACGCTCAGCCAGCGCCTGCGCGATCTGGAGGACGCCGGGATCGTGGCCGCCGACCGGGAGGCCGGGCGGCGGGAGGTCTGGTACCAGCTGACGCCGGCCGGAGCCGATCTGCGACCCGTGCTCGACGCGCTCAGCCAGTGGGGGCTGCAGCACGCCTGGCGCAGGCCGCGGCCTGGTGAGCAACTGCACGCCGAGCACCTGCTGCGCTCCGTGACCCAGGCCATCGGCCTCGCCGCTGACGACCACGATCCCGCGCGCTGGCACTTCCGGCTCGACGGTGCGGACTACCTGGCTGAAAGCGACGGCCAGCAGTGGGTACTCACCACGGGGGCCCCGTCCGCACCGGCCGAGGTCACGATCACCGGCACCGCCCAGGCGCTGACCGCTCTCATCTTCGCCGGGTCAGACGCCGAGATCGACCTCACCGGCGATACCGGGGCGGTCCAGCGATTCCGGCACCTGATCGGCACCATGGCCACCGTCGTCCAGCCCGCCTAGCGGAAGGCTGACGGTGAAGACCGCGCCGCCGTCCGGGTGGTTGCCGGCGTGGATGTGACCGCCGTGCAGGCGTACGTTTTCCCAGGCGATGGCCAGGCCCAGGCCGCTCCCCTCGGAACGGGCCCGGGCCGTGTCGGCCTTGTAGAACCGGTCGAACAGGTGCGGGATCGCGGAGGTGGGCAGGCCGGGGCCGTGGTCACGTACCTCCACCACCAGCTGCCTGCCACCCCAGCTGTCGGGCAGGACGCTGACCCGCACGGTCACCGGCGCCTCGCCGTGACGGACGGCGTTGCCGATCAGGTTGGCCACGATGACGTCGAAGCGGCGGCGGTCCAGCCGGGCCGTCAGCCCGGCCGGGACGTCGGTGGCCACGGTGGACCAGCCCCGCGTGCGCAGGCACCGGCCGACGGCGGTCGCCACGTCGGTTTCGTCGGTCACCAGCTGGGCGGTGCCGGCGTCGAAGCGGGAGATCTCGATGAGGTCCTCGACCAGCCGGTTGAGGTGGAGCACCTCCTGGCGGACCAGCCGCGCGGCGGTGGCGGCGTCCCCGGTCAGGCCGGGGTGATCGTGGAGGATGTCGGCCACCGCGGTCATCGCCGTCAGCGGGGTGCGCAGCTCATGGGACACGTCGCCGGCGTACTGCCGGGCGCG
>DATDIH010000367.1:0-3137 GCA_036521155.1 Streptosporangiaceae bacterium | reverse complement strand
TGGCCAGCGCGATCAGGCCCTGGTGCAGCAGGGCGGCGCGGAACGCGCTGACGACCACGGGATCGTGGATGTTCAGCCCGTTGTTCATCCCGGGCATGGCGCCCTCCGGGTCGGGGTCTGGTACGGTCAGCCTACTGCTACGAGTCGTAGTACGACTGCCGGTAGAGGATCTTGGTGGAGGCGCCGGTGAACTCGCGCGTGTGGCTCCTCGCCCCCGCCCTGGCCGGCCTGCTGCTGGCGGCCGGCTGCGGCGGCCGTTCGGCCCCCGCCGCCTCCGGTCACGGTCCCAAGGTCACCGTTTTGACCCGTCACCTCGACGGCGTGGGCCAGGTCCTGGTCACCGCCAAGGGCTACGCGCTGTACATGTTCGAGCCCGACAACCAGCGCTCGGTGACCTGCACCGGAGCCTGCGCGGGCAGCTGGCCGCCGGTCAAGGTCCCCGACGGCGGCTCGTACGTGGCCGGCGCCGGGGTGGACGGCAAGCTGCTCGGCAGCGACCCCGACCCCGAAGGCGGCCAGGTGCTCACCTACAACGGCTGGCCGCTCTACACCTACACCGGCGACGTCCAGCCCGCCCAGGCCACCGGCCAGGCCATCGACCTCAACGGCGGCGAGTGGTATGTCCTCCGCCCCGACGGCAGTCCCCTCAAGCCCACCCCATGAGCACTCCCGGACGACGCGCCATCCTGCTGGCCGGCGGCGGCCTGGCCGTGGGCGCCGCCACCACCGGCACCGCGTGGGCCGCCACCGGCTCACCCGCGCCCGCCCGCGACGGCCTGCCGCCCGACGACGACCTCATGCGCGAGCACGGCGTGCTCAAGCGGGTGCTGCTCTGCTACCGGGCCATGACCAGCCAGGTCGAGGCGGGTCACCCGCTGACCGCGGCTCACGTGCAGGACGCCGCGCTGATCATCCACGACTTCACCGAAGGCTTCCACGAGGGTCTCGAAGAGGGCTACGTGTTCCCGCGCCTGCGCTCGGCCGACCCAATAAACAGCACCGTGACCGGCACGGTCAGCACACTGCTGGTCCAGCACGCCCGGGGCCGGGTCATCACCCAGTACCTGCTGGCCCAGGCGGCCCCGGTCAAGACCGGGCCCGGCGGCACCCTCAGCGCGGACACCAGCGCCAGGGTCTCCGGGGCCATGCAGGCCTTCGTCCGCATGTACGAGCCGCACGAGGCCCGCGAGGACACCGTGGTGTTCCCGGCCTTCCGGCGCATCGTCCCGGCCCAGGAGCTCGCCGACCTGGGCCAGCACTTCGCTGACCTGGAGCAGCAGCAGTTCGGCCGCGACGAGTTCACCGCCATGGTCGCCCGCATCACCGCCATCGAGCAGGCCCTGGGCAGCTACGACCTCAGCCAGTTCACCCCGTCGGTCACTCCCTACCTCCCGGCCTGACCCGCCCCGCAGGCCCTGGCCCGAGCCGCCCCACGGCTCCCGGCCTGACCCGCCCCACCCCTTATTGCGAATAGTTCGCAACTGCTAGGCTTTCTCCGAACTCAGGATCAACGTCCCCGGCGGAAGGCAGCGGTACATGGCGGTGATGGCACTGCAGCTCCAGCGGATCCGGAACGGCCTGACCCCCAGCGAGTGGGCCCGCACCGGCGTCATGGTGGCCGTGATCGTCGCCCTGCACGTGGCCGGATTCGCCATGCTGGCCGCCGCCGTCAGCGGGCACTACCGAATCACCGGCACCGAGGCTTTCGGCTTCGGTACCGGCGCCCTGGCCTACACCCTGGGCATGCGGCACGCGTTCGACGCCGACCACATCGCCGCCATCGACAACACCACCCGCAAGCTGGTCAACGACGGCGAGCGGCCGCTGAGCGTGGGGTTCTTCTTCTCCCTGGGCCACTCCAGCGTGGTGTTCGTGCTGGCCGTGCTGCTGAACTTCGGCATCCGGGCCCTGAACTCACAGGTCAGGAACTCGGGCTCCGGGCTGCACAACGTCACCGGCATCATCGGCACCGGGGTGTCCGGGACGTTCCTGTACGTCATCGCCGGGCTGAACATCATCATCCTGGCCGGCATCGTCCGGGTGTTCCGCGAGATGCGCTCGGGTCGCTACAACGATGAGGAACTCGAAGCCCAGCTCAACAAGCGCGGCCTGATGAACCGGTTCTTCGGCCCGCTCGGCCGCCGGATCGACGCCCCCTGGAAGATGTACCCGCTCGGCATCCTGTTCGGCCTGGGCTTCGACACCGCCACCGAAGTCGCGCTGCTGGTGCTGGCGGGCACCGCCGTGGTCTCGGGTCTGCCGTTCTACGCGATCTTGTCGCTGCCGATCCTGTTCGCGGCGGGCATGTGCCTGTTCGACACGGCCGACGGCTGCTTCATGAACTTCGCCTACGACTGGGCCTTCGCCAACCCGGTCCGCAAGGTCTTCTACAACCTGACCATCACCGGGCTGTCGGTGTTCGTGGCCTTCTTCATCGGCACCATCGAGATCCTGGGCCTGATCGGTTCGGAGTACCACCTGACCGGCGGCTTCTGGTCGTTCATGGCCGCCTTCGACATCAACAAGGCCGGCTTCGTGATCGTCGGCATCTTCATCGTGACCTGGATCGTCGCCCTGGCCATCTGGCGCTTCGGCAAGCTCGAGCAGAAGTGGGACCTCAGCGCCGGCCAGGCCGGCGACTCCGGCTGACTGGACCTCGGCCTCAGGGCGTGCCGGGCGCGCTCACGGCCGCGTCGGCCGGCAGCTGGCCGGTGTGCCTGAACGTCAGCACCAGCGGCACGCTGGACCGGGTCTCGTAGGCGACCGGGTTCTCCAGGATCACGTCGTCGCCGAACGGCGTCAGCCGCAGCGTGCCGTGCGCGGGCACGGTCAGTTCGCGGACCACGGTGCGCGGGCCACCCACGGTCTGGCGCTCGGTCAGCTCGATCTGCCGGGCCGCCGGGCTGCTCACCGCGGTCAGCTGGTCCGGCTGCCCGGTCAGGTTGCGGATGGTCAGGTACAGGCCGGCCGAGTGCACCGCGGCCGCCGAGGACGCGGTGTAGCCCCGGGCCGGGATCGACGCCTGGCTGACCTGCAGGCGGATCCGGTGGATGGTGCCGGCCCCGCCGCTGGCCACCCAGGCCACCAGCAGGCCGATCAGCACCACGGCGCATCCAACCGGAATCGCGGCGGCGCGG
>DATDIH010000366.1:0-7312 GCA_036521155.1 Streptosporangiaceae bacterium | reverse complement strand
ACCTGGCCGAAGTCGGTGATGGCGTCGGCCGCGGCCGCGTTCCAGCACAGGACGTCCCAGCGGCGGCCGGTGACGTAGGCGGGCTGATCCAGGCCCTGGACCAGGCGCTGGATGGCCCCGGGCACGGTCTCCCGGGTGAAGGCCGGTGCCGCGGGCTGCGGGCCAGCGCGCGCAGGTGGGTGCGCTCGGCCGGGTCCAGCCGCAGGGCCCGGGCCAGGGCATCGATGGTGGCCGCCGACGGCCGGACCGCGCGGCCCGGTTCAAGCCGGACGTACCAATCGACGCCGATGCCGGCCAGCTCGGCCACTTCCTCGCGGCGCAGGCCCGGAGTCCGGCGCCGCCGGCCGTCGGTCAGGCCCAGTTCAGCCGGGGTGAGGCGCTCCCGCCGCGAGCGGAGGAAGTCACCCAGCTCGACGTGCGACGCTTGAGGGGCAGCCATCAGTCCTAGGATAGTACTAGGCCTTCCTGGGCGGCTCAGAGCGCGGTTGAGTGGGGCTCATGAAGGCTGCTGTGCTGAACGAATTCGGGTCCCCCCTCAAGCTGACCACCCTGCCCGACCTGGTGCTGGGCACCGGGGAGATCGTCGTGGACGTGGTGGCGGCGCACGTCTTGTCCTATACCGGCGAGGTGCTGCGCGGGGAGCGCAACTACGCGCTCGAACTGCCGCTGGCCCCGGGCACGGCCGCGGTCGGCCGGGTCCGGGCCACCGGGCCGGACAGCACCCGGCTCAAGCCCGGCGACTGGGTCCTGTGCGACCCCACCGTGCGGTCCCGGGACGACCTGCGCACCCCGGACATCGTGCTGCAGGGCTGGAGCGCCCGGGGCGAGGGCGGCCGCCAGCTGATGCGGCACTACCGGCACGGCGCGTTCGCCAGCCAGATGAGGATCCCGACCGAGAACGCCATCCCGCTCGGGCCGATCGCCGAGGCCGAGGCCGGACGCTGGTGCGCACTGGACCTGCTGCTGGTGCCGTACGGCGGCCTGGTGGCCGTGGACCTGCGGCCCGGCGAGACCGCCCTGGTCAGCGCGGCGACCGGCAACTACGGCAGCGCCGCGGTGACGGTGGCGCTGGCCATGGGGGCGGCGCGGGTGGTGGCCCCGGGCCGGAACGAGAAGGTGCTGGACGATCTGGCCCGCCGGTTCGGCGACCGGATCCGGACCGTACGGCTGACCGGCGACCCCGCCGATGACCAGCCGCGCATGCGCTCGGCCGCGGACGGGCCGATCGACGTGGTGCTGGACATGCTGCCGCCGGAGGCGGGCACGACCGCGGTGCGGACCGCGGCCATGACCGTGCGCGAGTTCGGCCGGGTGGTGCTGATGGGCGGGGTCGGCATGCTCGGTGGGGACGACCTGGCCCTGCCCTATCCGTGGCTGATGCGCAACGGCATCACCGTGCGCGGCCAGTGGATGTTCCCGCGCGCGGCCGCACCCCGGCTGGTCAGCCTGGCCCGGTCCGGCCTGCTCGACCTGGGCCAGTACCAGGTCACCGAGTTCGGCCTGGACGAGGTGAACAAGGCCGTGGACCACGCGGCCGGCGACAAGCCGTTCGCCCTGACCGTGGTCCGCCCGTAACGACCGGGGCGCCGGCGCCACCGACAGCGCCGCTCCCACGCCGTACCGGCTGATCAGCTTGGCGACCAGGCCGGACTCGACGGCGTCGGTAACGAAGGCCTGGAGGTAGGACAGCCCGGCCGGGCGGCCCGGCGGGCAGGCGATGGCCTGCTGCACGGCGGTGAAGTGGCCGCGCAGCACGGTGGTGCCGGGCACCCGGAGCGCCTCCTCGGCCAGTGACGAGGCCAGCCCGGCCAGCAGGTGGCGGGGGCCGGCAGCGAAGATTTCGCGGGCCTGCTCCGGGCTGGCCGTCTGGACCAGGTCGGCGTGGACCAGATGGGCCTCCAGCCACAGCGTGTAGGCGCTGCTCCTCGTAGCCACGATGGTCCGGCCCGGCTGGTCGGCGTCGGCCAGCCGGCTGATCCCGGACCCGGTGTGGGCCAGGTAGCTGGCGGGCAGTTCCGCGTAGGGGGCGGTGAAGTCCATGGCCGTGGCCCGGGCCGGATCCGCGCCGAGCAGGGCGATGTCCCACTCGTCGGCGCCGACCCGGTCGGCGACCGCACCCGGCGACGGGTAGCCGACCAGTTCCACGGGCACCTCGAGGCGCCGGGCCAGTTCCGCGGCCAGGGCCGGGGCCACCCCGTCGGGGCCGCCGTCGGGGGTCCTCGTGCTGACCAGCACCGGGTTGCGCTCGTTGATGCCGGCCCGCAGCCGGCCGTGCCGGGCCAGGTCCAGCCGCGCCTGTTTGCTATCGGGCTCACTCACCCGGCTCATGGTGTCATTCGTTGACACCGCCCCGGCACCGCCCTAGCGTTGGATCGCTCCAACAGGGTAGGGGCACCGACATCGGAGGACGTGTGGCGACCCCGGGGACCAGACGAGACAGTTCTAGCCGGGCCAGTGCCAGCCGGGCCAGCGGCCGGCCGACGCTGGAGACGGTGGCCCGGCGGGCCGGGGTGTCCCGGTCGCTGGTGTCGCTGGTGCTCAACGACTCCCCCAAGGTCAGCCAGGCCAGCCGGGACGCGGTCCTGCAGGCCATGGCCGACCTGGACTACCGGCCCAACGCCGCGGCCCGGCGGCTGGCCGAGCGGCGGTCGCGCACGGTCGGCGTGCTCCTCAACGACCTCCGGCAGCCCTGGTACGCGGACATGCTGGACGGGCTGACCCCGGTCCTGTACGGCGCGGGCAAGCACGTCCTGCTCGGGGACGGCCGCATCGACCAGATGATGGATGAGACTCTGACCTGGTCGTTCCTTGATTTCGGGGTCGACGGGCTGGTGCTGGCCGGGTCGATCCCGATGTCCGAGGCCGTGGTGTCGATCGCCAGCAAGATCCCGACCGTGGCCGTGGGCGGGCGGGGCCTGGACCTGGACCTGCCGCACGTGGACGTGCTGGCCAACGACAACGAGCGCGGCGCCGCCCTGGTCGTGGAGCACCTGGCCGGGCTGGGCCACACCCGGATCGCGCACATCTCCGGCCTGCCCAGCGTGGCCGGGCGGCTGCGCATGCAGGGCTACGGGGACGCCATGCGGGCCGCGGGCCTGGGCGGCCACGTGCTCATCGACCACGGGGACATGAGCGAGGAAGGCGGCTACCGGTCCACGGTGCGCCTGCTCAGCCGGGCCGACCGGCCCACCGCCATCTTCGCCGCCAACGACCTGACCTGCGTGGGCGCCCTGTCGGCGGCCACCGCGCTGGGGGTCCAGGTGCCGGCCGAGCTGTCGCTGGCGGGGTTCGACAACTCGCTGTTCTCCCGGTTGCGCGCGCTGTGGCTGACCAGCGTCGACGGGACCGCGTACCCAATGGGCCAGCAGGCCGGGCAGATGCTGCTCAAGCGGATCGAGCAGCCGTCGGCGCCCGCCCAGACCCGGCTGCTGCCGCCCCGGCTGGAAGTCCGCGGCTCGACCGGCCCGGTCCCCGCCTGCTAGGCACTCCGGCCGGAGTGTCCAGCCGGGGAACAGACCTTCGATATTGAAAATGAGCCCTTGACAGGCCCCGAGCCAGAGCTGATGATGAGCCTGAGTTGGAGCGCTCCAATCACTGAGCTGAGTCATGGTGGTTGATGGCTGATGGAGCGGGAGAGGCGGCCATGAACAAGGAACGGCTGGAGCGGTACAGCCTGGTCGGCGCGGAGAACCAGGCGGCGGTGGACGCCGGCCTGGCCGACGCGTCCTGGTTCCGCAGCGCGGTGCCGCGCAAGCGGATGAAGGAGCTGATGCGGCGGTCCGACTACCCGGCCGTGCGCGACACCATCATCTGGTTCGGCCTGATGTTCGTGTTCGCCGGGCTCGGCAGCGCCCTGTGGATCGTCTGGAACAGCTGGTGGGCGGTGCCGTTCTTCCTGGCCTACGGCGTCCTGTACGGGTCGACCTCGGACTCACGCTGGCATGAGGCCGGGCACGGTACCGCGTTCAAGACCCGGTGGATCGACGAGGGCCTGTACCAGGTCGCGTCGTTCATGATCATGCGCGACCCGGCCACCTGGCGCTGGAGCCACACCCGGCACCACACCGACACGCTGATCGTCGGCCGGGACCCGGAGATCGCGGTCATGCGCCCGGCCCGGCTGGCCAAGCTGCTGGCCAACTACTTCGGCCTGATCGACGTGCCGACCGCGTTCCTGCTCATGTTCACCCACGCGGCCGGGCGGCTCACCGCCGACGAGGCCGACTACGTACCCGGGACCGAGCGCACGAAGGTCTACCGGACTGCCCGCATCCACCTGGCCATCTACGCGGTCGCGATCGCGCTGGCCATCGGGTTCGGCAGCTGGCTGCCGGTGGTGCTGATCGGCGGGCCGCGTATCTACGGCGCGTTCATGCTCCAGGTCTACGGGTTCACCCAGCACGCGGGCATGGGCGAAAACGTGCTCGACCACCGGCTCAACACCCGCACGGTCAAGATGTGCGTGGTCAACCGGTTCCTGTACTGGAACATGAACTACCACGTCGAGCACCACATGTTCCCGATGGTGCCGTACTACCGGCTGGCCGAGCTGCACGAGGAGATCAAGCACGACTGCGCGCCGGTCTATCCGTCGCTGTGGGCCGCCTACAAGGAGATCATCCCGGCCGTGCTGCACCAGCTGCGGGACCAGGAGTACTACGTGCGGCGCGAGCTGCTGCCGGGGGCGGCCCCGTTCAACCAGCCGACCCCGGACACCGATGGCCGGGCCCGCCCCCTGACCACCACCGCGGCCGCGGCCTGACGGCCGCCCGGCGACAAGGAGACCTCGATGCCCGAGTGGATCGCTGCCTGCGCGGCGGACGACATCGACCCCGAGGATGTCATCCCGTTCCAGCACGGCGGGCGGGACTACGCGATCTACCGGTCCCCGGACGACACGTTCCACGCCACCGACGGCCACTGCACGCACGAGAAAACGCTGCTGTGCGACGGCCTGGTCGAGGGCGGCGTGATCGAGTGCCCCAAGCACAACGGCCGCTTCGACTACACCAGCGGCAAGGCGCTCGGCGCCCCGGTGCTGGTCGACGTGGCGACCTACCCGGTCAAGGTCGACGAGGGCACGGTCTACCTCGGCCTGGGCTGAGCTAGCTGGGCGCCGAGCGTGGTCTGCTGGTAGACGACGGTGTGGCGGTAGCGGCGGCGGGTGAGCAGGCCCGCCGCATGCAGCGCGGCCAGGTGCCCGGACACTGTGCTCGCCGCCACGCCGTGCCGCCCGGCCAGGGTCTGGGTGGACGCGGGCTCGGCCAGCGACTCCAGCAGGGCGGCCCGGGTGCGGCCCAGCAGCCCGGCCAGGGCGCCAGAATGCTGGGTCCGGGCCGGCTGCCACAGCTCGGCGATCCCCCGGGCCGGGTAGATGAACGCGGGCCGGGCCGGCGGCTCGTAAATCGTGGCCAGTCCCGGCCACACGAACACGCTGGGCATGAGCATCAGGCCGGCTCCGCCGAGCCGGTGCCGCTGCGCCGACGGCGACTCGATGACCAGGGCCCGGCCGGTCCAGCGGGCCTGCGGATGCAGGTCGTCCAGCACCCGCTCCAGACCGTAGTCGCCCAGGAGCTGGCTCCGGTACAGCACGTCGGCCTGCAGCAGCCCGCGCAGCCGCGGCCAGTGCGGCGCGATCAGCAGCCGCCAGCACTCCTCGAGCAGATCGGCCAGGCGGGCCCGGGTCCCGGCCGGGTCGTCGAGCAGCCGCCAGGCGGTCTCGGGCACCGGGGCGCCGGACCGGTCGCTCAGGCTGTGTTCGACCTCCTCGGCCACCTGGGCCGGCGGGGTGGCCCGGACCTGGGCGAGCTGCTCGCTGATGTCAGTGGCGGGGCCGGCCGGGGTGGGGCTGAGGAAGTCCGGGGTCCAGCCGCGGCGGGGCGACAGCATCAGCAGCGGCCACAGCTCGAGGCCGGCCAGTTCCGGTCCCACCGTGTCGAGCCAGGGCAGGTGGTAGCTGCGCCGGTGCGGCTCGAGCAGCACCCGCACCGCGGCCATGGTCTCCCACAGCGGCGAGGTCACGAACCGGACCCGGGCCGGGTCGTCGCGGCCGAAGCTGAGGACCAGGCTCACGGGCACCCCCAGCACCGCTAAGATTCGGCCTTGACCGAATGTCTATCAGTGAGGGTAACCCGCCCGGCACCCTAGCTGACATGTCCCCCGTTGACGCCGCCGCGCTTGAGGAAACCCCGGCCGTCCGGGCCCGGTACGGCGACGTGCTGGGCCGAGGCGAGTTCCGGTCGATCTTCGTGGCCAACATCGTGTCCATGCTGGGCAACGTGATCGCCTCGGTGGCGCTGACCGTGCTGGTCTACCAGCAGACCGGCTCGCCCGCGCTGGCCGCCCTGGTCATGGCGCTGTCGTTCCTGCCCTACCTGATCGGCGGGGTACTGCTGAGCGCGATCGTGGACCGGCTGCCCGCCCGCCGGGTCCTGGTCGGCTGCGACCTGGCCAGCGCGGCGGTGGTGGCGGTGATGGTCATTCCCGGGATCCCCGTGGCCGGGCTGCTGATCCTGCTGTTTGCGCTGGGCCTGATCGCACCGATCTTCCAGAGCGTGCGGGCCACGGTGCTGCCGGATGTTCTGCCCCCCGGTCCCCCGTATGTGCTGGGCCGGTCGCTGATGCGGCTGGTGGCCCAGGCTGCGCAGATCGCCGGGTACGGCGCGGGTGGCCTGCTGCTGGCGTTCCTGCCACCGCGCGGGGCGCTGGCCGCGGACGCGGTGTCGTTCGCGGCTTCGGCGTTGCTGTTGCGGCTGGGTTTGGCGTTCCGGCGGGCGACGGGGACCGGGGCTGGCGGCCCGGGTGGCCCGGGTGGTTCGGGCAGTTCGGACAGTTCGGGTGGTTCGGGCGGGGCGATGGCACGGGACTCGCTGGCCGGGCTGCGGGCGGTGCTCGCACACCCGGCGACGCGGCGGATCATGGTGTTCGGCTGGCTGCTGCCGGTCTGCGAGGTCGCGCCCGAAGCGCTGGCCGCCCCCTACGCCTCCTTCATTGGCCAGCCGGCCCGGGTGGCCGGCTACCTGCTGATGGGCATCCCGGTCGGGACCGTGATCGCCGACGTGCTGGCCGCCCGCCTGCTGTCGACCCGCTGGCAGCGGCGCATCATCGTGCCCGCCGCCCTGCTCTCGTTCGCGGCCCTGGCCGGGTTCGCGGCCGGCCCGGGCCTGGCCGTGGCCCTGGCCCTGCTGGTGGTGGCCGGCCTCGGCTCGGCCTGGATGGTGGGCATGGACGGCCTGCTGGTGACCACGGCCCCGCCCGAGCTGCGGAACCGGGCCCTGGCCCTGAACAGCGCGGGCCTGATGTTCACCCAGGG
>DATDIH010000365.1:0-4385 GCA_036521155.1 Streptosporangiaceae bacterium | reverse complement strand
TTCGACAAAACGTACCCCCGTGGTGGCGGTGCCCAGGTCGCGCCGCTCCACGGTCTGCTGGATCAAGATCATCTCGTTACCTAGGCCGAATCCTACGCCCACCCCCAGCACCAGGAGCAGGGCGAGCAGCACGGCGATGGGTGTGCCGGCCCCGGTCAGGGCCAGGCCGGTCAGGGCCAGGGCGGCCAGGCCGGTGCCGATCACGATGGACGGGCGCACGGAGCGGGCCCGGGCCAGGATCAATGACCCGCCCGCCGCACCCAGGGCCAGGCCCGCGGCCATGGGCAGCAGCAGCAGGCCGGTGCGGGTGGCCGAAATATGCCGGACCAGCTGCAGGTCCAGGGTGACGTAGACGGTAGCGGCGGCCATCCCGCACCCGGTGGCTAGTTGCAGCGCGCTGACCACACGCAGGGCGCGGTGCCGGAGCAGCCGGGGCGGGAGGAACGGGGCCGGTGAGTGGGTCTGCCGGTAGCCGAAGACCGCCGCGAGGACCAGGCCGGCCGCGGCCAGGGTCAGGACCGGCCCCGACGGCCACGGGTAGCGCTGGCCGCCCCACTGGCAGACCAGCAGCAGGCAGGCGGCGACCCCGGCCAGGGCGGCCGCGCCGGGCAGGTCGAGCCGGGTACGGGTGACCGGGCGCGGCAGCCGCAGGCAGGTGGCCACGATGATCCAGGCTGCTACGGCGAGCGGGACGTTGAGCAGGAAGATCCAGCGCCAGGACGCGTGCGCGACCAGCGAACCACCGATCAGCGGCCCGATGACCAGGCCGAGGGCGACCATCAGGCCCGCGGCCGCGTTGCCGCCGCTGCCGCCTTGGCCGGGGTCTTCGGCCCGCAGGTGACCCAGGATGACCACGGTCACGCTGAGCAGGCCTCCCCCGCCCAGGCCCTGAATGGCCCGGAACGCCAGCAGCTGAGGCATGGAGGTCGCGGCCGCGCACAGCAGCGAGCCGGCGATGAACGCACCGACCGTGGCCAGGTACACGGGCTTGACCCCGAAGTTGTCGGCCAGCTTGCCGTACAGCGGCTGGATCACGGTGGCGACCAGGGCGTAGACGGCGACCAGCCACGGCACCTGGCTGGCGCCGCCGTGCGGGTCGAGGTTGCGGGCAATGGCGGTCCCGGTGGTGGTGACGATGTTGATGTCGAGGACGGCGAGCAGCAGCGTCGCCACGCAGGCCCCGATCACGGCGAAGAACTGAGGCTTGGTCATCGCGGTCATGTGATTGACTGTAGGTCTGACATAAAATTAGGTCAAACATAAATTTGGTATCATCATATTGAAGGTTGGATCGCTACGATGTCGGTCATGGCCGGGGCCCCGGGGCTGAGAGAACGGAAGAAACAGCAGACGCGTGCGGTCATCGCCCGCGCCGCGATCACGCTGTTCCTGGAGCACGGGTTCGACCACGTGTCAATCGCCGAGGTGGCCGAGGCGGCCGGCGTGGCCAAGATGACCGTGACCAACTACTTCCCGACCAAGGAAGACCTGGTCATCTCGGCCCACGTGTCGCTCATCCCCGACCTGGCCGGGGCGGTGCGCGGACGCGCGCCGGGCGAGTCCCCGGTGGCCGCCCTGCACCGCTTCTACCGGGCCGAGCTGGACCGCCGGGCCGAATGGACCCAGCTGCACGACGGGGTGACCCCGTTCGCCCGGATGACCCTGGCCAGTCCGACCCTGCTGGGCGCGTTCGCCCGGGCCTGGGGTGAGGTGGAAGTCCAGCTGGCCCGGGCCTTCGCCGAGATCGAGGGCGACGCCGGCGGCGACCGGGACGGGGACGATGGGGTCACGGCCGGGTCGGCGGCGGGGCGGGCCATGATGCTGCTGCAGTCCGGGGCCCCCGCCGATCAGGAACTGGCTGGCCTGGCCGCCTCCATCAGCATCCCGCGTATCCGGGCCGAGGTCGCCGCCGGGCAGGTCGGTGCCACCATCCGCGCCCTCTCCAACGCCAACCTGGTCCGCCAGGCGGCCGGCCTGACCACCGGCCAGACCGCCGATCAGAGCTACGCCGAGGCCGCCGCCGCCTTTGCCCTGCTGGAATCCGGCCTGGCCGCTTTCGGCTCTTAGGCCTGCGTTGGGCGGGTCTTCGGCGGGTCCTGGCGGGTCCTGGCGAGTCTTCGGCGAGGCGGGACCGCCGTCCTGGCAGGATGGCGGCGTGGAACGAGTGCTGGGAATTGGTGGATACTTCCTGCGCGCCGCCGATCCGGTGGCCCTGGGTGCCTGGTACCGCGAGTGCCTGGGCCTGGACGCCGACGAGAACGGCCGGTGGCGTCCGCAAGCCGGGCCGACGGTGTTCGCGGCGTTCGAGTCCGGCACCGACTACTTCGGCTCCCGCACCCAGCAGACCATGCTCAACTTCCGGGTCCGGGACCTGGACGCGATGCTCGCGCAGTTGCGCGCCAAGGGAGCGGACATCGCCGCGGAGCCGCAGGAGATGGAGGGGGTCGGCCGATTCGGCTGGGTCACCGACCCCGAGGGCAATCGAATCGAGCTGTGGCAGCCCGCAGGCGATTAGCCCCCGCCGCGGGCCGGGAATGCCCGGGGACTGAGCAGCACGACCAGCAGCCCGATGGCGGCCAGGGCCAGCCCGGCCGCCGGCAGCACGGCCAGCTCCCCCGCATTGACCAGCAGCGAGCCGGCCAGCGCGCCGCCGCCGATGCCAATCTGGAACGCCACCACATACAGCGCCGACGCGGTATCCGCCGACCGCGGCGCGACCCGGAGCACCGCCGCCTGCAGGAACACCGTCATCGCGGTGAAGCCCCCGCCCCAGACCGCCACCGCGGTCACCGTGCCCACCGTGGACCCGTGCGCGACAGTGGCCAGCACGGCCAGGGCCAGCACGATGCCGCTCACGGCGGCCGCACCGGTCCGCCGCGGCCGGCGGTCGGTGATCCGGCCCGCGAGCACGATCCCGGCGATCCCGGCCGCTCCGTAGCCGAACAGGACGGCCGACAGGCCCAGGCCGGACAGGCCCGCGTCGCGCCGGACCAGCGCGGTGATGTAGGTGTAGGCGGCGAAGTGCCCGATGACCACGATCATCGTGACCAGGCAGATGGCCAGCAGCGGGCCGCTGCCCAGCGCGGCCGGGAGCGCGGCCAGCCGGGCCCGGGTCCCGGGTTGCGGGGCGGCGTCCTGATCGCCGGGGCCATCGTGGGCGGCGGGGCCGCCGGCGGCGGCGGTGGCGGGGAGTTCGGGCAGGACTCGGTACAGCGCCACCGCGCTCAGCACCCCGAGCAGCCCGACCGCGGCCATGGCGGCCCGCCAGCCGACCGCGTGCCCCAGCGCGGTGCCGAGCGGGATGCCGCCCACCAGGGCCACCGAGTTGCCCACGAAGACCAGCGAGGTGGCCCGGCCCCCCTGCCCGGGTGGGGCGAGCCGGGCCGCGACCGGAGCCAGCATGGACCAGAACACCCCGTGGGCCAGCGCGCACAGCACACGGGCGGCCAGCACCACCGCGTAGTCGGGGGCGACGGTCACCATGAACTGGGACAGGGCCAGCAGAGCCACGCAACCGACCACGACCGTCCGGCGGGACCGATACTCCAGCGAGGCGGTCAGCGGAATGGCGGTCAGCCCGGCGATCGCGGCGTACACCGTCACCAGCAGCCCGACCGTGCCCGGCCGCACGTGCAGGCCGGCCGACAGCTGGGGCAGCAGGCCGACCGGGAGCGTCTCCGCGGTCACGTAGACGAAGGACGCGCTGGCCAGGGCGGTCAGGCCGAGCCGGCTGCGCGCGGGAATGGCGGCGGCGCGAGGCGGGCGATCGGGGGCGGCAACACGAGCTTCCGGCACGCCTCCCAATTTATACTCGCCGGGCGATTTTAATAAGGGGCGGCACCGGCTTTCCTAGTCCTGGCTGGGCGGGGTCAGGCGGGCCAGGAGCAGGTCGAGCCGGGCGGGCTGGCCGTCGGCGGGCATGCGGCCCTGCCGGGTCAGGGTGGCCAGGCCGTGCAGGGCGCCCCAGAAGACCTCGGCCAGCAGCCCGGCCTCGGGGTCCGCGAACGGCTCCCCCTCCCCCGCCCGGGAGCCGACGACCACGACCAGCTGGGCGAAGGAGTCCACCAGGGGCTGCGGGGTCTGGCCGGGACTGGCGAAGCGGACGTCGATGGGCAGGATGAACATCGCCTCGTAGAGGGCGGGATGAGCGGCGGCGAAGTCCAGGTAGGCCTGGGCCACGGCCCGCACGGCCGCGCTGGGCGTCGAGCTGGCCAGGCGGGCCGACCGCAGTTCGGCAGCCAGGTCGGCGAAGCCATCGAGGGCCACGGCCCGGACGATCGCGTCCCGGTTCTCGAAGTGGCTGTAGAGGACCGGCTGGCTGTATTCGACCCGATCGGCCAGGCGGCGGGTGGTCACGGCATCCCAGCCCTCGGCCTCGGCCAGGT
>DATDIH010000364.1:0-4506 GCA_036521155.1 Streptosporangiaceae bacterium | reverse complement strand
GGACGCCGGATTCGCGGCGCTGTCCCCCAGCAGCCAGCTGTTCCGCATGGGCAACGGCCAGTCCGTCAAGCAGCCCGCCAAGCCCAAGGGCAAGGGGAAGGGCAAGGGCAAGGGCCCCGGCAACGGCGGCACCACCACCAGTTGCGTGTTCAACATCTGCTTCGGCGACGGCGGCAACAACAACGGCGGGCCCGGCGCCAACGGAGGGCCCGGCGCCAACGGCGGCCCGGTCAACTGACGAAGTCAACTGACGAACCAGAGCTGCCCGTCAGCGCGCCCGGGTCCTGGCCGAGCTCGGACCGTCCACCTCGGTGCGGGCGCTACGAGGCGGTCAGGAGACCGGAGCGGTCCGGCTGGCGATGAACGTGGCCAGGTCGGCCGGGGAGACCTGGTGCTGGTCACCGGAGTCCATGTCCCGCACGGTGACCAGACCCGCCTGGCGTTCCTGGTCGCCGTAGATGAGCGCGAACCGGGCCCGGCGGTCGGCCGCCCACTTGAGCTGTCGGCCGAGCTTGCCGCTGGAGCCCAGGTAGACCTCGGCCGACAGGCCCGCGTGCCGCAGCCGGGCCGCGAAATCCATGGCTTCGGCGGTGCCGTCGCTCATGATCGTGATCGCGGCGTCCAGGCGCGGGGCGGTCACCGCCTCGTCGCTGAGCAGGCCGATGATCCGCTCCACGCCCAGTGAGCCCCCCACGGCCGGGATGTCCGGACCGCCGAGGGACTCGATCAGGTGGTCGTACCGGCCGCCGCCCGCGATCGAGCCGGGCATGCCGTCCGCCGCCACCTCGAAGATGATGCCGGTGTAGTAGCCCAGCCCGCGCACCAGGCGCGGGGTGAACAGCAGCCGGGCCTCGCCCGCCACCGGGGCCGCGGCCTCGATGACCCGGTCCACCTCGGCCAGGCCGGCCCGGCCTTCCTCGTCGTCGGCCAGCGCGACCCGTAGCCGGTCCACCGCGTCCGGCGCGGTCAGGTCCCCGACCAGGGCCTGGGCCGTGGCCTGGTCCAGCCCGCGGCCCTCCACCAGCTCGCCGGCCACCTCGTCCGGCTTGAGCTTGTCCAGCTTGTCCAGGGTGATCAGCACCTGGCCCCCGGCCTGCTCCGGGACCTTGTAGGCCCGCAGCAGCCCGGTCAGGGCCTGGCGCGAGTTGAGCAGGATCGTGTAGTCGCCGATGCCCACCGCCCCGAGCGCGTCGGCGATGGCGCACACCACCTCGGCGTCGGCCAGCGGCGAGGTGGAGCCCACGATGTCCAGATCGCACTGGGCGAACTCGCGGAACCGGCCCCGCCCGGGACGGTCGGCCCGCCACACCGGACCCATCACGTACCGCTTGTACGGCGTCGGCAGCTGGGAGCCGTAGGCGGCTACCACCCGGGCCAGCGGCACGGTCATGTCGTACCGGAGGGCCAGGTCGGCGTCGCCGCTGGCCTCGTGCTCGCCGCGGCGCAGGATCTTGAAGATGAGCTTGTCACCCTCGTCGCCGTACCGGCCGGTCAGCGTCTCCAGCCGCTCGAAGGCCGGGGTCTGCAGCGGCTCGAACCCGTACCGCTGGAAGACCTCCCGGATGGCCGTGAACACATGCTCACGTACCCGCAGGTCGCCCGCGAGGAAGTCCCTCGTGCCCGAGGGGGGGTCGAACTGCTGGGACGCCATGACGAACTCCTCCGTTTCAACCGGCGGTTGCCCTGCCGATGCTACTGGTGACCGGGGTGCTAGCACGCCTACTCCACCCGGTAGCTGGCCACCTTGGCCCGACCGAGCTGCGGGGAGATGCTGAGGTGACCGCGCCGGAGGGGAGGACGCATGCGGGCTGTCGCCATGGTGCTCCGCGGCCGCTTCCGGCAGTACTGGAAGTCCTGGCTGGCGCTGAGCGGCCTGGTCGCCGTGGCGGGCGGGTCCGTGCTGGCCGCGACCGCCGCCGGGGACCGGACCGCGGCCGCCTTTCCCGGGTTCACCAGCCGGCACGGTTACGACGTCATCGTCTACAGCGGGAAGCCGCTGCCGCAGCTGAACCGGCTGCCCGGGGCCGCCTCGGTGACCCAGGTGGCCGTGCCCATCAGCGGCGCAGTTCGCTGCGGCTCCTGCCGCGCGCCGATCGACACCGAGAATTTCCTGATCAACGAGGTGCCGCCCGGGCAACTGCCGCGGATGGTGTCGCTGCTCTCCGGGCGGATGCCGCACCAGTCAGACCCGGGCGAGGTCCTGGCCTCCTTCACGCTGGCCCAGCACAACGGCGTGCGGGTCGGCTCGGTGCTCCGCCCGCGGCTGGGCAGTCCGGCGGAGCTGCGCGGGGGCCCGGCCGATCCGTCGCCCGTGCTCCACCCGGTCCTGCACGTGGTCGGGATCGTCGCCGCCGAGAGCGAGTTTCCCTCCGGGGCCAGCCCGCACTACAACCTCTACGCCACGACCGCGCTGGCGGCGGCGGTCAATAAGCACGCGGCGCTGCTGTGGACCTATTACGTCCGGTTCAGCAACGGCGCGGCCGGCCTGGCCGACTCCGACAGCCGGTTCCGCTCGCTCAACATCTACGGCAGCTCCGACCTGGACGAGGCGGCCGACGCGGTCCAGGGCTCGATCCGGCCGCAGGTCACCGGCTGGTACGTGCTGGCGGCGCTGGCCGCGCTGGCGGCGCTGGCCGTGATCGGGCAGGCGATGGCCCGGCAGGCGGCCGCCGAGCGGGCCGATCATGCCGCGCTCTCGGCGCTGGGCCTGCGCCCGCGCCAGCTCGCGCTGGCCGGCGTGGTGCGCGGGGCGCTCATCGGGGCAGTGGGTGCTGCCGGAGCGGCGCTGGCGGCCGTGCTGGTGTCCCCGCTGACCCCGGTGGGCGAGGCACGCCTGGCGGTTTTCGCGCCGGGCCGGGTCCACGCCGATGCTGTGGTCCTCTCGCTGGGCGCGCTGGCCGTGCTGGCGGCGGTGATCGCCGTGTCGGTCTGGCCCGCGGCGCGGGACGCGTGGTTGCTGCGCAGCCGCCCGCAGCGGGAGACATCGCCGCTGGCCGTCGCGGCCGGACGCGCGGCGGCCCGGGCCGGGCTGCCGGCCACCGCCCTGATCGGAATCGGTCACGCGCTGGAGCGCGGCCGGGACCGGGCCCCGGTGGGCACGGCCGTCACCGGCACCGTGGCGGCGGTTGCGGCCCTGTGCGCGACCGCCGTCTTCGGCGCCAGCCTGGTCCACCTGGTTTCCTCGCCGGAGCTGTACGGCGCGCCGTTCCAGGCCTACTTCGCCAGCAACGGTGAACCCGGCTCCCAGGCCCAGGTGAACGGTCCGGTGCTGGACGGCCTGCGGCGGGACCAGGCGATCACGCAGATCACGCTGGGCGCCTTCGTGGAGGTCAACGTCAACGGCCGGCACGTCCGGACGGTGGCGATGACACCGGTCCGCGGCGCTCCCCTGCTGTCGGCGGTGGACGGCCGGCTGCCCCGGGGTGACCGGGACATCATGCTGGGGGTGGCCACCATGCGGGCCACCGGTGCCCGGCTGGGCGGGATGGTACGGGTACGGGTCTCCGATCCGGCCGGCGTGCCGCACGAGACCAGGTTCCGGGTCATCGGCCGGGCCTCACTGAACGCCGGCACCGGCGGCCTCGGCCATGGGGCCGTGATGACCACCAGCGGCTTCACCAGCGCGCAGTGCCCGCCAGGTTCCGGCCAGGCGGCCTGCCAGCGCGCGGTCAGCCGCGGCCTGGCCAGCGTGGTGCTCGTCCGGGCCGCCCCCGGTCCGGCCGGGAGCGTGGCCCTGGCCCGGCACATCCGCCAGTACCGCGGCCTCACGTACCAGCCGGCCGAGCCGACCGTCCTGATCAATTTCGGCCAATCGGTGAACTTCCCGCTGCTGTTCGGGGCGGCCCTGTCGCTGTTCGGGGCCGCGACGCTGCTGCACCTGCTGCTGGTCAGTGTGGCCCGGCGCCGTACCGAGACCGGGCTGCTGAAGGTGCTCGGCTTTGTCCGCCGGCAGGTTGCCGGGGCGGTCTGCTGGCAGGCCACGACGGTCGCCCTGGCCGGGATCGCGGTCGGGGCCCCCGCGGGGATAGCAGTGGGCAGGCTGCTGTGGCGGGTGTTTGCCACCAACTTCGGCGTGGTCCCGGTGGCGGTGGTTCCGCCTTTGCTGGTGGGGGTGCTGGTTGCCGGGGTGGTCATCGCGGCCAACCTGCTCGCCGCCGTTCCGGCCCTGCTGGCCGCGCGGGTTCATCCGGGGCGGCTGCTCAGAGCCGAGTGAGACCGGGTCCGCCGCCCCCGCGCTCGCGGGTGGCGTCCCGTACGGCGGTTCTGGCCGGTTGGGTCCCGGACGTGAACTGGCCCGCTGATCCCCGGGGGACAGCGGGCCAGCCTGGCACCAGGGCCGGGTCAGTCGGCGGTCTGGTCCTCGACCTTGGCGTCCGGCGCGTTGGTCTGTACGGACTTGATCCCGTTGAGCGCCGCCGCTTTGCTCTCGTAGGTCTCGCTGGTCGCGATCACCTGGCCGTTGCTCGCCTGCAGGTTGAAGTGGAACTTCCCGCTGGAGCCCTTCTT
>DATDIH010000363.1:0-8079 GCA_036521155.1 Streptosporangiaceae bacterium | reverse complement strand
GTGCTCAGGCGGACGGGTCGCCCGGGATGACCAGGCCGGTCTCGTAGGCCAGGATGACCGCCTGCACCCGGTCGCGCAGGCCCAGCTTGGCCAGCAGGTTGCCGACGTGGGTTTTGACGGTGGCCTCGCTGACGAACAGGGTGGTGGCGATCTCGGCGTTGCTGCGCCCGCGGGCCAGCAGGAGCAGGACGTCTTTTTCCCGGGCGGTCATCGAGGCCAGCCGGGACGGCGACGGGGCGGCCTCCGGCGGCCGGCGGGCGAACGCCTCGATCAGCCGCCGGGTCACCGACGGGGCCAGCAGTGCGTCACCGGCGGCCGCGGCCCGGACCGCGGCGATCAGGTCGTGCCGCGGCGAGTCCTTGAGCAGGAACCCGCTGGCGCCGGCGCGCAGCGCTTCATAGACGTAGTCATCCAGATCGAACGTCGTGAGCATGACCACCTTGGGCCGATTCGGGGACCCGTCGGCGACGGCTTCTCCTGCGCCGGGCCCGCCCCCGGTGATCAGCCGGGTGGCGGCCAGGCCGTCCATGCCCGGCATCCGGATGTCCATCAGCACCACGTCGGGGCGGGTGCTGGCCACCGCGGCCACCGCGGCCTCGCCGTTGGCCGCCTCACCGGCCACTTCGATGCCGTCGGCGCTGTCCAGGATCACGCAGAACCCGGACCGGACCAGCTCCTGGTCGTCCACGACCAGGACCCGGATCGGGGCCGCCGCCCCGTCCACGGGACCGGTCACCGGACCGGCAGCCGGGCGCTGACGGAGAAACCGCCCGCCGCCGTCGGCCCCACCGATAGCTGGCCGCCGCACGAGGCGACCCGTTCCGCGATGCCGGCCAGCCCCAGACCGGACCCGCTGAGCGCCGTCTCCCGCGCCCCGGCCCCGGCCAGGTCCGGCCCCCGGCGCGGCCCGGAGTCGGCCACCGACACGGTGATGTACCCGGGTTCGTGGGTCAGGGTGACCGTGGCCCGGGCCGTGTGAGCATGCCGGATGGTGTTCGTGAGCGCCTCCTGGACGATGCGGAACGCGGTCAGGTCCACGCCGGGGGCCAGCCGGGCCGGCGTGCCCCGCACGTCGAAATCGACCTCCAGCCCGGCCCCGCGGACCTGGTCGAGCACGCCTCCCAGCTCGCTCAGGGACGCCGACGGGGCCGTCTCCAGCTGCTCGGACGGGCTGCGCAGCACCCCGAGCAGGCGCCGCAGCTCGGTCAGGGCGGCCCGGGCCGTGTCGCTGATGATGTCGGCCGAACGCTGGGCCTTCTCCGGCTGGCCCGGCAGCAGGGACGCGGTCGCCTCGGCCTGCACGGCCATCAGGCTGACGTGGTGGGCCACCACGTCGTGCAGCTCGCGGGCGATCTTGGCCCGCTCCTGGGCCGCGGCCCGGGACGACTGCCGGTCCAGCTCGGCCTCGGCCCAGGCGGCCCGGCTCTCGGCCGCGGCCAGGGTGCCTCGCTTGGCCCGGGTCAGCACCCCGCCCACCCCGGCGGTCAGGAAGATGAAGGCCTGGGTGATGGCGTCGTACGGCTCGTTGTGACCGGGCGCGGCCAGCGCCACCGAGATCCCGGCCACCACGAAGCCGGTGACGATCCAGCGCCAGATCGCGCCGGTCCGGTCCATGACCGTGTAGTAGGCGATGGCCACGCCCAGCGGGAACGGCGCGAACAGCAGCCCCGACTGGTCGTAGGTGACCCTGACCGCCCCGATGGCCAGGGCGATCAGCACCGGATGCCAGCGGCGGCCGGTGAGCAGCACGCCCTGCAATGTGACCAGCAGGATGGCCAGCCACAGCGGGTGCTGCAGGCTCCGGTACGGCAGCACCGACAGGACGTTGACCACGGCCAGGGCCACGCCCAGCGCGCCGTCCTGGAGCAGTTCCTGCTGACGCGGCGGCCACTTGCTGACCCGCGCCACCAGCGCCTGCGGGAGGCTGGTGAGCCGCGTGGCCAGGGTGTGCACGACCCGATGCTACGGCGCACCCCAGCGGGCGCGGATCAGCCGCGCGGGGGAGTGGCCGCTTCCCCCGCGCGGGGGAGAGAAACCGCTCACCGGGCCCGCGGGGTCCGTCTCCGGGACCAGAAGGCGAATCGCCAGCGGGCCCGATGTGCCCGGCAGGCCGGCCGGGCCACGATAAGGCCATGCTCACCGCCGCCCGCCCCCGCCGGTCCGCTCCGCACCTGAGCCGGCCCGCCCCGTCCGCCGCCACCGTCTGGGTCGCGCTGATCGCGGCCGCCGCCTTCGGGCTGGAAATGGCCGTCAGCGCCCGTTACGGCTATTTTCGCGATGAGCTGTACTTCCTGTCCGCCGGCCACCACCTGGCCTTCGGCTACGTCGACCAGCCCCCGCTGACCCCGCTGCTGGCCCGGCTCGGCCAGCTGGCCACCGGCAACACGCTGGTCGGCTTCCGGGTCCTGCCCGGGCTGGCGCTGGTCGCGCTGATCCTGGCCACCGCGGCCATGAGCCGTCGCCTGGGCGCGGGCCGGACCGGGCAGATCCTGGCCGCGCTGGCCACCGCGACCTGCGGGGAGTTCCTGGGCGCGACCCACGAGCTGACCACCACCACGCCTGACATGGTGTTCTGGGCCATCACCCTGCTGCTGGCCACCCACCTGCTGGCCAGCCAGGACCCGCGCTGGTGGCTGGCCATCGGTGCGGCCGTGGGCCTGGGCGCCGAAGCCAAGTGGAACATCGGCTTCCTGGTCCTGGCCCTGCTGGTGGGCCTGGCCGCCACCGGGGAACGGCACCTGCTACGTAGCCGCTACCTGCTGATCGGCGCCCTGCTCGCCGCGGCGCTGGCCGCCCCGGACCTGGTCTGGCAGGCCGCCCACGGCTGGCCCAACCTGGACGTGTTCCGGGCCCTGCAGGGCGACGCCGCGGCCAACCGGCTCACCTACTGGCCGGCCCAGATCTTCTTCACCGGGCCGGCGCTGACCCCCATCTGGGTGGCAGGCCTGGTCTGGACGCTGCGCAACCGGGCGGGCCGGCCGTTCCGCCCGCTGGGTATCGCCTGCGCGATCGCCGTGGTGCTGCAGTTCGTGCTGGGTGGCAAGCCCTACTACCCGGGCGGGGCCTACACGTTCCTGTTCGCCGCGGGCGGGATGGCCGTCGAGCGCTGGCTGGCCGGCCGCAGGCTCCAGGGCAAGACCGGCCTGTCCGCTCCCCGGCTGGGCGTGATCATGCTGGTCAGCGCGGCCATCGGGCTGTCGATCGCACTGCCCGTGCTCCCGGCCCGCGCTCTGCACACCGTGCCCCTGCAGAAGATCAACTACGACCTGGCCGAGAGCATCGGCTGGCCGCGTGAGGTGGCGCTGATCGCCCGCCAGTACCGCGCGCTGCCCGCGGCCGAACGGGCCCGGACCACGATCCTGGCCGGCAACTACGGCGAGGCCGGGGCCCTGGCCCGGTACGGCCCGGCCGACGGCCTGCCCACCGCCTACAGCGGCCACAACACCTTCTGGCTCTGGGGCCCGCCCCCGGCCAGCCGCACGGCCGCGATCGCGATCAACGTCGACCCGGCCCTGCTCCACCGCGAGTTCGCCCACGTCCGCCAGGTGGCCACGTTCAGCAACGGCCTCGGCGTCGACGACGACGAGCAGGGCGCCCCCGTCTACCTGGCCACCGGGCTCAGGACTTCCTGGGCCCAGGCGTGGCCCGCCTTCCGCAACTACTCCTGACCCGGCCGGCCCGGGGGCCCGGCCGGGGCTACGGGTGCCTGACCGCCTGGACCTGCGTGGTCTGCGCGACCAGCCGTTCGGCGTCGTCGTACACGCTGGTCTGGGCGGTCACCGTGGTCCGGCCCCGGTGCAGCGGCACCGCGACCGCCCGGACCGTCCCCCCGGTGACGGGCCGCATCAGCTGGGTCGACGAGCTGGCCGTGGCGGTCGTCGCCCCCTCCGGCAGCCCCAGGAACGTGACCAGCGCCCCGGCGCTGTCGGCCAGCGACATCAGCACCCCGCCGTGCAGGACCCCGCCCGCGGTGCACAGCCGCGGCGCCCAGTCCAGCCGGGCCACCACCCGGCCGGCGCTGGCCTCGTCCAGGGTGAGCCCCAGCTCGGCCGCGAACGGCATCAGCGCCACCAGCGCGTCAACGTCCATGGTCCGCCTCAGCCCCCAGCGCCGCGTGCACCAGCTCCAGCAGCTCGCCGTCACTGATCCCGGCCGCGTCCCGGGGCCGGATCTGGATGGTGCCCTTGCTGGTCTTCAGCTCCGGATGCCGCCCCACGAAAGCTTCTTCCGACCCCTGCGGCCACCCGTACACCGACAGCCCGTGCTTCCACACCCCGACGTACAGCTTGCGCCGCCCCCGCCAGTAGCTGGGGACCTTGTACGACAGCCTGACCACCGCGTCCGGATAGGCCCCCAGAATCAGCCCGTTCATTCGGTCGAACAACTCCCGGTGCTCGCCCGCGATCTGATCCACGTACCGCCGAACGTCCTCGTCCATGCCCGTCATTCTTCCCCCTCGGTACCGTTACCGGCCGGGGGACACGAGCCGCCGGGCGGTCAGTGAACAAATTCGAAACTATTTACGAAGATAGCGTTGTCAGCATGGATCTGTGACGCCGATCACGCTACGCTCGGCGGCACCAATCCATCCGCCAGTTCATGGGGGCAATCAATGGCGTCACTGCTCAACCCGTATCTCAACTTCGACGGCACCGCCCGGCAGGCCATGGAGTTCTACCGGGACGTGTTCGGGGGCGAGCTGACCCTGAGCACGTTCGCTGAGCTCGGGATGGCCGACGGCGCGGACGCGGACAAGGTCATGCACGCCCAGCTGCAGACCAGCAACGGCTACACGATCATGGGTGCGGACGTGCCCGGGCACATGGAGTTCCAGCCGCCGGCCGGGTTCGCGGTCAGCCTGAGCGGCGACGACAGCGCGCTGGCCGGCTACTTCGAGAAGCTGTCCGCGGGCGGCACCATCACCATGCCGCTGGCCAAGCAGGCCTGGGGCGACGAGTTCGGCATGCTCACCGACCAGTTCGGTATCCAGTGGATGGTGAACATCAGCCAGCCCCAGCAGGCCAATTGACCCGCTGACCGACGAGCGCCAGGCCCCTGGCTAGTCCAGGGGCTTGGTGTAGCCGAAGAACGAGCGCTTCTTGATCAGCTCGGCCACCTCGGCCGGGACCATGGTCTCCCACGAGTCGTCGCAGGCCGCGATCCGCCGTAGCACGTCGCGGCTGAAGATCGGCAGGTACTCGGGGTTGTAGTTGGCGAGGTGGACGAAGCTGCCCCGGCCCCACAGGTAGTCGTACAGCGGCTGCAGTTCGGGCCGGACCTTGATGTGGTCGACCGTGACCAGTTCCTCGTCCGGCGAGGGCTGCAGTGGGTACACGAACAGCTTCAGGTCGTTCTTGAACAGGCGGCCGAAGCTCTCCAGGATCCCGCCCAGCAGCTGGGCGTGGTTCTTCTCGTCGAACAGGTCGATCAGGCTCGGCACGCCCATCACGATGCCGATCCGCTCCTTGGTCCGCTCGGCGATGTAGGCGGCCAGCCGATAGTAGTCGAAGTAGTCCGTGATCAGCGTAGTCATGCCGCAGGCGGCCAGCAGGTCGGCGCGGGCGATGAAGTCGCGCCGGTCCACCTCGGCGCCGCCCGCCAGCAGGTTGCGCATGGTGATCTCGGTCAAGCACAGCACCGGCTTGCCCGCCACCGCCGGATCCTCCTCGAACCGGGCCCGGGCCGTCTCCAGCATGTCCAGGTTGACGTGGGTCGGCGGCCGGAAGCTGCCCCGCTCGACCAGGACCGGGTGCTTGCGGAGCGCTTCGCTGGGCTGCAGCACCTCGCGGTCGGGGCCGAACATGGCCACCCCGCTCAGCCCGACCTGGACCAGCTTCAGCGCCATCAGGCGGTTGTCGACGCGCCGGAACTCGATGCCGCGAAATTCGATCATGTCGATCTCGATGCGGCCGGTGGTCAGCCGGTCCAGCAGGCTCTCGATCAGCTTGTCCGCCTCGTGGTGGTGAAAGAACGCCCCGTAGAGGAGGTTGACGCCAACGATGCCGAGCGCCTCCTGCTGAAGCCAGGCCTCGACGTCCAGCATGCGCACGTGCATGACGATCTGGCTGGGCTCGTCGTGCTGCTGGGCCTGGAACTTCACGCCCATCCAGCCGTGGCACTCGTTGCCGCCCCGGAAGCTGCGCGCCACCACGGTGTCGGCGAAGGCGAAGAAGCAGTTGTCGTCGCCGCGCTCGGAGTCAAGCCGCTCGACGTTGAGCGCGAACTCCTTGTCCAGCATGCCCTGAAGGCGGCTGGAGGAGACGTACCGGTCGGCCGTGCCGTAGACGGCGTCGCTGACCGCCATGTCGTAGGCGGACATCGACTTGGCCACCGTGCCCGCGGCCCCGCCGACCCGGAAGAACCAGCGGGCCACCTCCTGGCCGGCCCCGATCTCGGCGATGGTCCCGTACCAGCGGGGGTCAAGGTTGATCTGCAGGGCCTTCGAGTGTGTATCCGCCGGATCCGCACCCGTGATCAGCTCGGCCATCCAAACCCTCCCCGGTGACTTTGCTCTGTTATCAGGACCAGTGTGTCGCAACTAACATTCACCGCAGATTACGTCCGCGTAACTACCCGCGCAATCCATGTGAAACAGGGCTTCCCGCATCGCCCAGGTCGCGTCCATGGCCGGAGCGACCACGACTCTGACCTGCTGGTATGTCGCTAATTTCGGGGATTGGACACATATTACGGAACGAGTAATGCACCCTGAGCTGAGAGGTAGATCCGGTGCTGGTAGGGCCGGGAGGGTCGCGAAGGTTAGCAACCAGAGTTTCTTTTGCCAAACTTTTGCAGATTTGTCCTTTGCCCTTTACGGTGTCGTGATGTCAGGCACTCCGAGGATCGTGCAGCAGCACGTGCAGATCGCTGGCACGCTGCGCGGTCCTCCCGGTGAGTGCGAATTGCTCGGGAAGGAGCCCTTTGGGCGCCCTAGGAAAACACGCTAAGAAACGCCTGCCGATCGTCGCCGCCCCCACGCTATTTGGCGTAGCCGCGGCGTTCGTTATGTCGGCGGCACCCGCGGGCGCGGCGACGGCGCAGACCACTGGCGTCGAGCACACGGCCGCCTCGGAGCAGACCCAGCGCGCGGGCACCGAGCCCCAGCTGCTGGCTAGCATCCGGGAGGCCGCGGCGCAGAAGCCGGCGGCCAAGACCGAGACGAAGAAGTACACGGTCAAGAGCGGCGACTCGCTCTCCACGATCGCTAAGCACGTCTACTCCGAGACCGCCGCGTGGCCGGTGATTTACTACGCCAACCGCGGTCAGATCAAGTGGGCGAACGAGATCTCGGCTGGTCAGAAGCTGACGATCCCGGCCAAGCCCGCCAAGATCCCGGCTGCCCCCTCGCAGCTGGGCCCGGCGGCCCCGGCCCCGGTGCACACCGAAAGTGCCCCGGTGACCCACTCCACGAGCACCGAGGCGGCGCCGGTTTCGTCGTCGCACACCGAGGCCGCGGCCACCTACAACGGTGGGTCCGGCTTCCAGTCGTGCGTTATCTCCCGCGAGTCGGGCGGCAACAGCCAGGTCATGAACTCCAGCGGCCACTACGGCCTCTACCAGTTCAGCGAAGGGACCTGGGAGGCGTACGGCGGCTCCGCGTCCAGCTTCGGCAACGCGAGCGTGTCCGAGCAGAACCAGGTGTTCAACAACGCGATCGCCCAGGGTGGCGAGAGCAACTGGTCTGCTTACGACGGCTGCTGATCTGCGCCGTCGACCTGCCATGAACGCCTGAGTGCGTTCGCTGGCAAAACTGATTCACCCCATGCCGTGGGATTACCCCTGTGCCTGCGGAATGCTCCCGGCGGGCGGGCCAGCGGTTATTAACCGCTGGCCCGTCTGCCCGGTATGGGACCCCATACCCTCACACACCGTCCTAACCCCGTCCTCCAGAATCAAGGCCTCCAGCGGCCCGTTGAACCAGTGGCCGCGCGGGCAGCGGATACGCGCGCTGTCCAGCGGGCCATCCGTGGACTGGAGGCAGTACAGTTCCTCGACCTCAGCTGGCAGCCCGCACCGCACGGTGCCGGTCCGGTTCAGGTAGGCCGGGCAGTCGATGAACATCACCCCGGTTTCCATGAT
>DATDIH010000362.1:0-9653 GCA_036521155.1 Streptosporangiaceae bacterium | reverse complement strand
ACTCATCAGCGCTCTCTATGGGTCACTGATGATCTTGGCATTAGTGCTATGGGTGGGACCAGGGTATTCAGGTGGTGTCAGCTAACTGCCGCTGCCTGGAGGTGACCGTGCCCGCCACCACCGTCCGTTCGACCTGTCCGGCCGCTCTCACGTCCGCCGTACGCGCCGCGGTCCAGGCGGGTGGTCCCGCCGCCGACGTAGCGGCCCGGGTCGCCCCGGCCCTCGCGGATCACCTGCCCCGTCCGGCCCAGCTGCTGACCCCCACCCAGCTGGAAGGCGATCCGGCCAGGTACCAGACCCACCGGGTGCACGTGGAGCCGGACGGCTCGTTCTCGATCGCGGTCATGGTCTGGCGTCCCGGCCAGGTCACCCCGGTACACGACCACATCTCCTGGTGCGTCACCGGCGTCCTGCAGGGCATCGAGTACGAGGAGATCTTCACCCTCGGCCCGGGCCGTCGCTCGCTGGTCACCATGACCCGGCGCGAGAACCAGCCGGGCACGGTCGCGGGCTTCGCCCCGCCCGGCGACATCCACCAGGTCCGCAACTGCGGCGACGGCCTCGCGGTCTCCATGCACGTCTACGGCGCCGACCTCGCCCGCCTGGGCTCCAGCATCCGGCGCGTCTACGAGCTCCCGGTCGAGGTTCCGGCTCCCCGCTGATCCCGGCGGGCGGCCCACTCGTGGTCCAGGATCGCCATCAGGATCTCGTCGTACCAGCGCCCGTCGTGCAGCACGGACTCGCGCAGCCGGCCCTCCTCGGTGAACCCGGCCTTCTGATAGGCCCGGATCCCGGCCGGGTTGAATGGCGCCACCCCGAGCTGGATGCGGTGCAGGCCCAGCTCGCGGAACCCGTAGTCCACGATGACCCGCATCGCGTCACTGCCGTAACCGCGGCCGAGGAAGTCGCGGCCCAAGGCGATGCCGAGGGTGGCGCACCGGCTCTTGGGCCCCAGGCCGGCCAGGCTGACCATGCCGATCAACTGGACCGCGCCGTCACGCTTCTCGATGGCGAAGCCGAGGTCATCGCCCTCGTTCGCGCACCGCCGGGCGATACGCTCCCGCGCCGCCGCCTCGGACTGCGGCGCCACCTGGTCGGCCAGCGTGGTCAGCCGCCCCGGGTTCATGTCCCACCGGGCCAGGGTGGCCAGGTCGTCGTCCAGCACCCCGCGCAACCCGACCCGCTCACCGACCAGGATCGAGTCGCCGTAGCCGAAGGCACTGGAAGCATCGATAAGTTCGGTCATGCCCCCGATCCTGCCGCACTTCCGGCCTCGCCCCGGTCCCGCCGGGCCGCCCACTCGTAGTCCAGGATGGACATCAGCACGTTGTCGTACCAGCGGCCGTCGTGCAGCACGGACTCGCGCCGCCGCCCCTCCACCGTGAACCCGGCCTTCTCGTAGGCGCGGATCCCGGCCTGGTTGAACTCGGACACGCTGAGCCCGATCCGGTGCAGCCCCAGCTCGCGGAACCCGTAACCGACGATGACCCGCATGGCATCGGTGCCGTAGCCGCGGCCGATGTGCTCGCGCCCGATCGCGATGCCGATCATGGCGTTGCGGTTCTTGGCCTGGATCTTGAACACGCTGACGTGCCCGACCAGCACGGCCGGGTCGTCGAGGGTCTCGATGGCGAAGCCGAGGGTGTCACCCTCGTTGGCGCTCCACTTGGCGATCATCTCCTTGGCCGCGGCCTCGGACTGCGGGGCCACCCGGTCGTTCAGCGTGACCGATCGTCCCGCGTCCATCTCCCACC
The DNA here is from genome assembly GCA_036521155.1 of Streptosporangiaceae bacterium. Classification (GTDB taxonomy): domain Bacteria; phylum Actinomycetota; class Actinomycetes; order Streptosporangiales; family Streptosporangiaceae; genus Bog-532. The sequence continues at coordinate 7,899 of DATDIH010000362.1, read as the reverse complement.
GGGCCAGGGTGGCCACCTCGTCCTCCCTTACCCCGCGCAGCCGCACCCGTTCCCCGGCCAGCAGGGAGTCGCCATAAGCAAAGGCGCTGGAAACATCCGTGATCTCGGTCATGGCGCCGATCCTGCCGCACCGGGCCCGGTTCCCCCACGGATTTTCTCGGTGCTTTCTTCCTGGCGGACTTGCGTAAAGAACTTCTCCGATATATCGTCGAGCTAGCTAGACAGTAACGAGGATATCTAGATGGTCACCCAACGGGGTGAATACCTGGGTGTGCCACCGAGGGTCCTCCTGCCTGGCACTCATGCAGACCACACGAACAAGGAGAAACGAGATGCACGAGGAAATGTGGGGCCGCCGAGGCGGCCCGCGAGGTGGCCGCGGACGCGGCCCACGACGCGGCGGCTGGGGAGGCCCACCGCCCGACTTCATGCGCGGCGGTCCGGGCGGCTTCGGGGGCCCGTTCGGTGGCGGCCGCGGCCGCGGCCCGCGAGTCCGGCGGGGGGACGTCCGTGCGGCGGCCCTGTCCCTGCTGGCCGAGGGCCCGCGCAACGGCTACCAGATCATCCAGGAGATCAGCGAGCGCACCGATGGGGTGTGGCGGCCCAGCCCGGGTTCGGTCTACCCCGCGCTCCAGCAGCTCGAGGATGAGGGGCTGATCCAGGCCGAGACCGGTGAGAGCGGCCGCAAGGCGTTCGCCCTGACCGCCGACGGCCGGGCCTACACCGAGTCGCACGCCGACGAGCTGGCCGCGTCCTGGGACGCGGTGACCGGCAGTGTCGACGACGGCGAGGTGCAGCTCCGCCAGCTGATCCGCTCGGTCCTGATGGCCGTTTCGCAGGTCAGCCAGGCCGGGTCGGCCGCTCAGGTGAAGCAGGCCGGTCAGGTCCTGACCGACACCCGGCGGTCGCTGTACCGCATCCTCGCCGCTGACGACGACGAGGGCGAGAACACCAGCTCCGAGTCCTCGGAGCAGTGAGGATCCGCCACCGCGGCCCGTACCCGGTCGGGTACGGGCCGCGGCGACGTTAGGCTCAACCTGAGTCCGCAGAGGGAGGCACTTGAGTGGCCATACAGACCGGAGCGGAGACCAGCGCCGAGCCCGCCAGAGGCCAGCGCGGCGCGGCGATCCAGGTCAGTAACCTGATCAAGAAGTACGGCGACATCGAGGCGGTCCGGGGGATCGGCTTCGAGGTCGCGGCCGGTGAGACGTTCGGCTTCCTCGGGCCCAACGGCGCCGGTAAGTCCACCACCATCAGCATCCTGTGCACGCTGGTGAAACCGACGTCCGGCCAGGCCGCCGTGGCCGGCCACGACGTGGTCCGCGAGCGGGACACCGTCCGCCGCAACATCGGCCTGGTGTTTCAGGACACCACGCTGGACACCTACCTGACCGCCGAGCAGAACCTGCGCTTCCACGCCGACCTGTACGGCGTGCCCAAGGCCGCGGTCGCGCCCCGGATGCGGCAGGTGCTGGAGATGGTGGGGCTGTGGGACCGGCGGGAGAGCCTGGTCCGGACGTACTCGGGTGGCATGCAGCGCCGGCTGGAGATCGCGCGCGGCCTGCTGCACGCCCCGCACGTCCTGTTCCTGGACGAGCCGACCGTCGGCCTGGACCCGCAGACCCGGTCGTCGATCTGGCAGTACATCAACGAGCTCAAGCAGCGTGAGGACATCACGATCTTCCTCACCACGCACTACATGGACGAGGCCGAGCACTGCGACCGGATCGCCATCATCGACCAGGGCCAGATCGTGGCCATCGATACCCCCGAGGCGCTCAAGGCCAGCGTGGGCAAGGACCGGGTGCAGATCAGCACCAGCGACGACCAGGCCGCCATCACCGCCCTGGCTGACCGGTTCGGCCTGGAGGCCGGGATCCACGACGGGCTGGTCACGTTCTCGGTGGCGTCGGGGGAGCAGTTCGTGCCCCGGCTGTTCGCCGAGCTGGGCGTGGCCATCCGCTCGGTCAGCGTGGCCCGGCCGTCCCTGGACGACGTGTTCATGTCCTACACCGGCCGCACCATCCGTGACACCGAGGCCAGTGCCGGGGACGCCAACCGGGCCATGGTTCAGCGTTTCCGCGCCGGGAGGCGATGACCGATGGCTGCCCCGACCACCACCGAACCTGCCGCCCCGGCCGAGACGGACCTCTCCAGCCTCATCCGCGTCGCCGTGCCCGAGCGGGGCCTGCGCCAGGATCTGCGCGCAGCCGGCATCGTCTGGCGCCGGGAGTGGATCAGGTTCCGCACCGACCGCCTGCGCGCGGTCACCTCGCTGATCCAGCCCATCCTGTTCCTGTTCGTCCTGGGCAGTGGGCTCGGCTCACTGGCTGGCCGTGGCCTGCCGCCCGGCATCAGCTTCCGCACGTTCATCTATCCGGGCGTGGTCGCGATGGGCGTGCTGTTCACCGCGATCTTCTCGGCGGGCTCGATCGTCTGGGACCGGGAGTTCGGCTTCCTGCGCGAGATGCTGGTCGCCCCGGTCAACCGGGGCGCCATCGTCCTCGGCAAATGCCTGGGTGGCGCCACCGTGGCCACCTTCCAGGGCATCATCGTGCTGGCCCTGGCCGGGCTGGCCGGTGTTCCGTACAACCCGGTGCTGATCTTGACCCTGATCGGCGAACTACTGCTGCTGTCGTTCACGCTGACCGCGTTCGGGGTCATGATGGCGGCCCGCATCAAGCAGTTCCAGGCGTTCATGGCTCTGACCCAGATGCTGGTCATGCCGTTGTTCTTCCTGTCCGGCGCGCTCTACCCGCTGTCCGGGCTGCCCGCCTGGCTCACCGTGCTCACCCGCATCGACCCGCTCACCTACATCGTCGACCCCATGCGCCGGGCCGTGTTCAACCACCTGAACATCAGCCCGGCCGCACTGCACAAGCTGGCTCCCGGCGTGTCCTGGGGCGGCTGGACCGTGCCCCTGGGCCTGTCCCTGGGCATCGTGGCCCTGATGGGCCTCATCATGGTCACCGTCGCCATCATGGAGTTCAACAAGACTGAATAACCCGCCCCGTCCATAACCCCGTCCCGTCCCGGCCCAGCCCCGCCCCGGCCCAGCACGACACGCCCCACTCCAGTCGCCCCGCTACCTCCAGCCACGGGCGTCACAAGAGCCACACCAGGGGCCGGACGGGATGCACTTGCTAGTTCGCGAATTAGTCGCAGTATGACTATTGCTGGCAGACAAGTATGAGCAATGGCGCCGCAGAGTTGAAGTCAACGTTGTCATCGGCGTGCGGGATGCGGGGATGGTTAGAGGATTTGCGGCGGGGCCGGGGAATTGTGCAAACCGGGGGCCAGCGTGCTTTGGGCGGCAATTGGCCTGCAGGCGGCTGGCGAGTTGTTTCGGGTAGTTTTCGGTATTTCAGTCGCTGTCCGTAGTCCCGGTTACGTTACGTCGCCACTTTCCTTTTCTCCCCCACCCAAACAGAAGTCGCTGGGGCGCCCCTGATGGCTTGCCGGCCGCGGGCCGGGTCTGTATGGCTTGCCGGGCGTGGGCCGGGTCTGTGCCCGGGCACCTTGAGCGGCGGGGGCCGTGGGGCCGCTTGGGGCCGTGTGAGAGTGCGGGGCTGGGCATCGCCCAGACCCCCCGGACGCGAAGCCCAGCCGCCCCAGCTGGTTACCGCACCCCACCCGGCGTCCTTCCAGGTAATTCCGAACGCAAGCAAAACGCATACGGAGAAGCAACCCGGCCTCCACCCCACCCGAGGCAAGGGTCCGGGGGGTCTGGGGGTCGCCCCCCAGATAAATACTGCGAGCCCTCCGGTCTAGGCGGGCGGAACGCCCCCTAGACATAGAGCGACGCCGGGTGGCTACGGGGGCAAACCACCCGGCGTCGCATTCATCGGCGTTCCGACGGGGGCCCGGAACGCCGGCTCGGTGCCCCGACGGGGGACCAGAGCACCGATATGAATGCTACACGGAAACCCCCCCGTATGTGTCAAGACCCAATTACGAGCGCATCTCGGGTCAGTGCGGACCGTGTTCACCGGCCCCGTGCGTTAAGTATGCCCCGACGGGTCGCTGAGGCCTTGCTGACCAGTTCCTGAACCCGGCTGAGAACCGGTCTGACTAGGCGGGATCCGCCGTTCTGGAAGATTTGGCCGATACTCCATGAATCCGCGAACGTTGTCAGGCTCGCGACCGCCGTTTGCGAAAACCACCGCCACGTATGGGACGAAGATCGCAAAGACGGCCGGTATCGCGGCCACCCATCCCAGGTGGTTGATGAACAAGAGAATCGTGAGGCCGAAGCAGGCGGCCCGGAAGGCCATCATGATGAGGTACCGACGCTGCCGGTAGGCGATGTCCTCGGACATCGAACGCCGAGCTTGCGTGACAAGCTGGACGTTACGGTCGTTGCGGTGGCCGATCCTCATGACTCCACGGTATTCCTTGCCAGCAGCACACACCAACGCAGGGCGGACCCCGCCGCTGCGCTGTGGGCGAAGCGCTCAGCTGGCCTGGCTGACCGACGACATGTTGAAGCCCTCGACCCGGACCGGCGGCATCACCACGCGGTTGAAGTAGTCGCCCCATTCGCGGGGCAGGGTGGGGACGCTGGCCCCGACCTCGGCCAGGCGGCTCAGCATGCCGACCGGGCTCTCGTTGAACCGGAAGTTGTTGACCGCCCCGGTGACCTCGCCGTTCTCCACCAGGTAGACGCCGTCACGGGTCAGGCCGGTGAGCAGCAGGGTCTGCGGGTCAACCTCCCGGATGTACCACAGGCAGGTCAGCAGGAGGCCGCGCTCGGTGCCGGCGATCATCTCGGCCAGGCTGGGCGCCTGCGGGGCCGCGGTCTCGAAGATGAGGTTGTCGATGGCGGGCGTGACCGGCAGCCCGGTCAGCCGGGAGGAGTACCGGGTCTGGGTCAGCGCCGACAGCTCTCCGCGCCGGATCCAGTCGGTCGGCCCCAGCGGCAGGCCATTGTCGAACACCGACGAGCCGCGGCTGGACGCGTGCGCGACCACGAACGGGGCGCAGGAGATCCCCGGCGCGAACGGGTCGCTGCGCAAGGTCACCGGCTGGCTGGACAGCGACTCGCCGACCAGCGTGCCGCCGCCGGGCTTGCTGAACAGTGAGCGGCCTTCCTGGGCATCCCTGGCCCCGGCCGACCAGTACAGGTAGGTCAGCAGGTCCGAGGTGGCCGTGGGCGGCAGCAGGGTCTCGTACCGGCCCGCGGGCAGCTCAACCTTGCGGCGCGCCCACTCCAGGCGTTCGGTCAGCCCGGCGGCCAGGGCGGCCACGTCCACGCCGGTGAAGTCGCGGGTCGCCTCACCCGCCCACGCGGACCGGGACAGGTCGGCGGACTTGGCGTTCAGCTCGACCTTGCCGGTGGGCTGGTCGTGGCGCAGCCGCAGCCCGGTCGAGCTGCCCAGAAACGTCGAGGTCAGCTCGTGTTCGGCGAACCCGTACAGCTTCTGGCCGGCCGGGCCGGCCGCGCGCAGCGCCGCACCCAGCTGGGCCGCGAAGCCTTCCAGCACGCCGATGCCGGTCCGCTCGGGCGCGTCGGCCCAGCCCGGGCCGGAGCGGGAGCCGGCCGCCGAGCCCGGGCCGGCGCCGGTTTCGTCCGGCCCGATCAGCGGGGCGGCGTCCTCGGCGGCCGAGCCGGCCGCGGCCTCCTGCTCGGCCGCGCGTACCACGGCCTCGATCTCATCCTCGCGGACCCCGGCCCGGGAAACGATCCCGGTGGCGGCGCCCTCGCCGCGCCGGTCGATGGCAATGACGGTCAGCTGCCGGGACCGGGCCACGCCGTTGGTGGTCAGCGTGTTGCCGGCCCAGCGCAGGTTCGCGGTCGAGGTCTCGTCGGCGATCACGATGCAGTCGTCGGCCTTGGAGAGCGACAGCGCGCGCTCCACCATGTCCTGGGGACGCCCAGAAAGCCCAGCCTCGGGTAGGTCGCTCATCAGGCAGCCTCCTCGGCCGTGTTGAGAATCCGGATACCGCGCATGAGCACCGACGGGGCGCCGTGGCTGACCGGGGCCACCTGGCCCGGCTGGCCCTTGCCGCAGTTGAACGCGCCGCCGAGGACCCAGGTCTGCGGTCCGCCCACCGCCTCCATGGAGTTCCAGAAGTCGGTGGTGGTGGCCTGGTAAGCCACGTCGCGGAGCTGGCCCGCCAGCCGGCCGTGGGAGATCTTGTAGAACCGCTGCCCGGTGAACTGGAAGTTGTACCGCTGCATGTCGATCGACCAGCTCTTGTCGCCCGCGATGTAGATGCCGTCTTCCACTCCGGCGATGAGCTCGTCGGTGGACGGGCCGTCCGCGGCGGGCTGCAGCGACACGTTGGCCATCCGCTGCAGCGGCATGTGCCCGGGGGAGTCCGCGAACGCGCAGCCGTTGGACCGGCCCAGGCCCCGTAGCGCGGCCATCCGGCGGTCGAGCTGGTAGCCGGACAGCACCCCGCCGGTGATCAGGTCCCAGGACTGGCCGGCCACGCCTTCGTCGTCGTAGCCCACGGTGGCCAGTCCGTGCTCGGTGGTCCGGTCGCCGACCACGTGCATGGGCGCCGATCCGTACTGCAGGGTGCCCAGCTGGTCGGGGGTGGCGAACGAGGTGCCCGCGTAGGCCGCCTCGTAGCCGAGGGCCCGGTCCAGCTCGGTGGCGTGGCCGATCGACTCGTGGATGGTCAGCCACAGGTTCGACGGGTCGATGACCAGGTCGTAGCGGCCAGGCTGGACGGTGGGCGCGGCCAGCTTCTCGGCCAGGAACACCGGCAGCTGGTCCAGTTCGGACTCGAAGTCCCAGCCGGTGCCCTGCAGGTACTCCCAGCCGCGGCCCGCGGGCGGGGCCAGCGTCCGCATGGTCTCGAACCGGCCGTCCTTCTCCACCGCCACCACGGTGATCGTGGGGTGGAGCCGGACCCGCTGCTGGATCGCGGTGGTGGCCCCGTCGGCGTAGAACTTGCACTCGCGCACCTGGTGCAGGGACGCGTCCACATGATCGACGCCGTCCCGGGCCAGCAGCGCCGTGCTCCAGCCGGCCAGCAGCGCCACCTTGTCGGTCGCGGCCACCTCGAACGGGTCGATGTCGTAGGCCGACACCCAGGTCACGTCGCCGTGCGCGGGCTCCGGGGCCAGCTCGATGCGCTCGGTATTCATGGCCGCGGACACCCGGGCCACCTCGACCGCCTCCCGGGCCGCCTGCGCGGCCGCGTCCGGGGTCAGGTCCACGGCGGAGGCGAACCCCCAGGTACCGTCGACCACCACCCGGACCGCGAGGCCGAGGTCGTCGGCGTCGAACAGCGTTTCCAGGTTCCCGTCCGACAAGCCGATGTGCTGGCTGCGGATCTGCTCGGCGCGGAAGTCGGCATGCCCGGCGCCGAGGTCGGCGGCCTGCTGCATGGCCGCGTCCGCCAGCTCCCGGAGCGGGAGCGCGGTGAACTGGGAATTCACTTCGTGCTGGCCACCATGAGTCACGGGAGCAACCTACCGGATACGCTCACCACGGTTATCGGCACGTATCGGCACGCTGACGTGGAGGTGGAACGGCGGATGGGACGATCGGTCCTGGTGACGGGAGGAAACCGGGGGATAGGGCTGGCCATTGCCCGGCGGCTGGCCGCCGACGGTGACAGCGTCACGGTCACCTCGCGGGCCGGCGACCCGGTCGACGACCTGGCTGTGGTCCGCTGCGACGTGCAGGACACTGCCTCGGTGAACGCCGCGTTCAGCCAGGTCGAGAAGGAGCAGGGACCGGTCGAGGTGCTGGTGGCCAACGCCGGCATCAACCACGACCAGCTGCTGGCCCTGATGAGTGAGGACGACTTCACCAGCGTGCTCGACACCAACCTGACCGGGGCCTACCGGGTGACCAAGCGAGCGGTGCGCGGCATGATCCGGGCCCGCCGCGGGCGCTTGATCTACATCTCCTCGGTGGTGGGCCTGCTCGGCTCGGCCGG
>DATDIH010000361.1:0-2275 GCA_036521155.1 Streptosporangiaceae bacterium | reverse complement strand
CAGAAGCACCGGTTTGCGCGAGAACGATCTCACCTCACGGATCGTGTTCCCGAAAACGCTGGTGAACGTGTCGGACGGCCGGTAGAAGTAGCCGTCGATGCCGACCCACGTGACGTACGCGGCCCCGGGCCACCAGGCCGTGATGGGGCCGGTGCTGCCCAGCGAGTCGTTGATGGTCCACAGCCAGGTGACATTGTCCGCCCCCTGGCCCCGGAAGAGCGTCACGATGTGCCGCCAGGCAGCCACGAACGTCCGGGCCGGGACATGCCGGTACCCCCAGGGATACCAGGGCGCGTTCATCTCGTGCCCGAAGCCGATGATGACGGGGTGGCCGAATTTCCGGACGCTGTCCGCGTACGCGCGCAGGTAGATGTCGTACGCCCCGGCCGAGATGCCCTTCACCGAGGCGTAGTTCGGATCGACCTGGATAAGAGGTACCGCGCCGTGCGCGCGGGCCTGGCGGGCGAACGAGCCCGCGAACCGTTGCGCCCAGCCACTGAAGTAGCCGGCCACGTTCGGCTGCTGGCCCGCGGCCTGGGTGAAGCCCGTGACCTGCTGGTAGGCCGAGGGGGCCCGGGGCTCATACACGCCCAGGTAGCTGGCGGTGCGGGCGGGCAGGGACGCGTGCACCGCGGGCGGGCCCGCGGCGGGGGACGACACGGCGTGCCTGATCACCAGCCCGATAGCCGCGATCACGACCAGAACCGCTACGGCCAGGACCGGCCAGGTGCGCCGGCCCTGGCTAGCCGGGGCGGCCTGAGGCGAGGGTTCGTGACCGCTGGTGGTCGCGGCTTGGGTCGTGCCGTCGTTCATAAGCTCGTACCTGCCTGAGATCACGGGTGGCCGGCGAATCCGCGTGATCCCCCCATCGGGCGCACGTGCTGCGCCAGGTCATGACAAGCGGCCTGATCCCCTGATAGGGACTGCCACCCACAAAAAGGTACTGACTAGGACGTCAGCCGCGACGGGGTTTAGGGAAAGTCGAAACCCCGTTTAGTGACGGGGATCCGGGGCAATCGTTTGAGCTCCCGGTGAGTGCAGCGTGAAGGCGACCTTGTGCCATTACGTAGTGCCTCCGTGACATCGGGCGATTTAGGTTGAAAAGTAACTCCACGTGTGCTCCGCTGTACCGCAGGGAGGCAGCCCCGCACACGCCTCCCAGGGGGTTTAGCTAGATGGAAAAAGAAAACGGCCTTCCGCCGGCCCGTCGACGGCCCGCCGGATCTGACGGGCCGGCACCGACCGCGCTGGCCACTCAGGGTGAGTCCGCGTCTGACGATCCTGCTGGTGGCGACACCGGGGCCAGCCAGGACGAGGAAGAACTGGCCGGGGGCAGACCGGGCGCGAAGCGTGCCGGGATAGCCCCGGCCGAGGCCGTGCCCGGGCCGCGGGTACCCCAGGGCCGGCCCGTCGCGTCCTCGGCGCTGCCGCAGCGAGTGCGGGGGATGAGTGACGGGCCGCGACCGCCAGCCCAGGTCGCCCGGCCGGTCCTGCCCCCCTCTTTCCTCGAGCGGGTGCGCGCCGCCGCCGAAGCCGAGCAGCGGCTGGAGCAGCGCGCCCAGGAAGAGATCAGGCAGCCGGCGGAGCCCAAGCCGCCCGCGGCCCCGCCTGCGGAACCGCGCAGGCCGCCGCGATTCGTCCGCAGCCGCGACTGGATGGCCCGCAGCGGCGACAAGAAGGAGCGGGCCCGGGGTGACCAGGCCGAACCCGGGCCGCAGCGCGGGACCGCAGGTGACCAGCTCAGGCCGGCCCGGGAAGGGCTGGCTGGCGGCGGCAACGGCGCGGCCGAGCCTGGCCGCCCGGCCCCGCTGCCCCGCCGGGTAGTCGGCGCGGGTCCCCGGCCGGGCCCGGCGACCCAGGCGCGGCCCGATACGGCCGCCCCGCCCGTACCCGTGCCGGCGGACGCGTCGACCCAGCCCATTCCCGTTATCCGGGTGTCGCCGGACGGTGAGCCGCTGCCGCCGGCGGACATGGGCAGCGGGATTCCGGTGACAGACGCCACCCCAGCGACGGATGCGGCTCAGGCACCGGGCCCGCGGCCGAACCAGGCCGCCTCGGACCAGGCCCCGGCCGCGCAGGCCCGCCCCGCGCCGCCCCTCTCCGGGCAGCCCCGTACTGACCAGGCTCCGGCCGGGTCGGCTCGTACTGACCAGGCTCCGGCCGGGTCGGCTCGTACTGACCAGGCTCCGGCCGGGCCGGCCCCCGCCAGGCATGCTGCCGCCGCCAAGCAGGCCGCTGCCAGGCACTCTGGCGCCACCAAGGAGGCCGCCGGGCA
>DATDIH010000360.1:0-4161 GCA_036521155.1 Streptosporangiaceae bacterium | reverse complement strand
CCCGCCCGCGCCGCGCTTCTCCCCCGCCGACCCGTCGACGCTGCCCCGGCGATCGCCGGGCCAGAGCATCACGGCCAGCCCGCCGCCCGACCGGTCCGGCCCCCCGCCCGGTGCTCAGCCGCCGGCCGAGACACAAGGGGACCGCGCGAACCGGATCCGCGGCGACCTGGCCGACTTCCAGCTGGGCCAGCGCGAGGCCCGGGCGGCCACCCCCGAGGTGCACCACAGCAACGGCCTGCCCCGCCGGGAGCCGGGCCAGAACCAGGGACCGGGCCCGGCCGAGGGCCCATCGGGCGCGGAGGCGGGACCGGCGTGAACGCGCTCAGCCGCGAGGCGCAGTCGCTCACCTGGCTGGTGAATAACTTCGTGGCCGAGGTGCCGGGGGTCACCCACGCGGTGGTGGTGTCCGCCGACGGGCTGCTGCTGATCGCATCCGACGAGCTGTCCGACGAGCGGGCCCAGCAGCTGTCCGCGGTGGCATCCGGCGCCCGCAGCCTGGCCCAGAGCAGTTCCCGCCTGTTCGACCTGGGTGACAGCAGGCAGACGATGGTCCGCATGGAGCACGGCTATCTGTTCGTGATGGCCATCAGCGACGGCTCCTGCCTGGCCACTGTGGCCAGTGCGGGCTGCGACATGAAGATCATCGCCTATCAGATGACGCTACTGGTCGAGAGCTCAGGTCATGTACTCACACCGCAAATCCGCCGCGAGCTGCGCGATGAGACCCGCGCAGCCCGGGTCTCATGAGGGGAGGCGGCGATGGTGACCGGTGCGCTGCTTAGAAGTGCCCGCGTCCGGCCGTACGCCATGACCGGCGGCCGGACCCGGGCCCGGCTTCCGCTGCTGCTGGAAACGCTGGTGTCGGTGCCCGATTACGACATCGCGATCAGCCAGCGGCTGGTGGCCGAATCACGGGAGATCTATTCGCTCTGCCGCGGCGTGCGCTCGGTGGCGGAGGTCTCCGCGGACCTGAACATCCCCCTGGGGGTGGTGCGGGTCCTGCTCAGCGATCTCGCCGACAACGGCCAGATCCGCATCCACCCGAGCGCGACCAGCGCCGGGGTGCCCGAACACGTACTGCTCGAAAGGGTTCTTCGTGGTCTCCAGACCATCAAGCACTGAGCTGTCTCCCTCCGCCGTCTCCACGAAAATCGTCATCGCCGGCGGGTTCGGCGCGGGCAAAACCACGTTCGTCCGGTCGATCTCCGAGATCGAGCCGGTCACCACCGAGGCCCTGATGACCGAGGCCAGCCGGGAGACCGACGACCTGTCGGCCACCCCGGACAAGGTGACCACCACCGTGGCGATGGACTTCGGCCGGGTCAGCCTGGATCAGGACCTGGCTCTCTACCTGTTCGGCACTCCTGGCCAGGATCGGTTCTGGTTCTTGTGGGACGACCTGATCCGGGGCGCGCTCGGCGCCGTGGTGCTGGCCGACCCGCGGCGGCTGGCCGACTGCTTCCCGGCCATCGAGTACTTCGAGAACACCCCCGAGGCCCCGTTCGTCGTCGCGCTCAACTGCTTCGACGGGATCTTGCCGTTTGAGCTGGATGACGTGCGCTCAGCGCTGGCCATCGGGCCCGAGGTCCCGCTGCTCACGTGTGACGCCCGGGACACCACCTCGGCGGTGTACACCCTGGTGGAACTGGTCCGGTACGCGATGAGCTTCGCCGGGCCGGTAGCGGTAGAGGCCTGACCAGTACGCAGCGGGAGGTGGACGGTGACAAGAAAGATCCTGATCGTCGGGGCGGGCCAGTCCGGCCTGCAACTGGCCCACGGGCTGCTCCAGAACGGCTATGACGTCACGCTGATGTCGGCGCGCACCGCGCGGGAGATCCGGGCCGGCCGGGTCATGTCGACCCAGGCCATGTTCGACGCCGCGCTCCAGCACGAGCGCGACCTCGGCCTCAGCTTCTGGGAGGACGAGGCCCCGCACTTCGACGGCATCGGGTTCAGCCTGGCGGGCCCGGACGGCAGCCTGGCCCTGGACTGGGCCGGGCGTCTCGACGCCTACGCCCAGTCGATCGACCAGCGGGTCAAGATGTCCGGCTGGATGGAAGCCCTGGAACAGCGGGGCGGCAAGGTCGTCATCCACGGCGTGACCGTGTCCGACCTGGACCGGCTGGTGGACCGCTATGACCTGACCATCGTGGCGGCGGGCAAGGGTGAGCTGGTCCAGTTGTTCGGCCGGGACCCGTCCCACTCCCCGTATACCGCGCCGCAGCGGGCGCTTTCCGTCGTCTACGTCCGGGGCCTCGGACGCCGGCCGGACCGGGGCCGCCTCGACACGGTTAATTTCAATCTGATTCCAGGCGTGGGCGAGCTGTTCGTCATGCCTGCGCTGACCACCACCGGCCCGTGCGACATCTTGTTCTTCGAAGGCATCCCGGGCGGGCCGCTGGACTGTTTCACCGGCGTCCGCCGCCCCGATGACCACCTGCGGCTGATGCTGCAGCTGATGGAGAAGTTTGTGCCGTGGGAGTACCAGCGGGCCCGGGGCGTCGAGCTGACCGACTGGGGCGCCACGCTGGCCGGCCGGTACGCGCCGGTGGTCCGGTACCCGGTCGGCACGCTGCCGTCGGGCGGAACCGTGCTTGGCATGGCCGACGTGGTCGTGGCCAACGACCCGATCACCGGGCAGGGCTCCAACAATGCCAGCAAGTGCGCGGCCATCTACCTGCGCCAGATCCTCGAACACGGTGATGAGCCGTACGGCCGGGAGTTCATGCAGGACACCTTCGCCAGCTTCTGGGACTACGTGCAGTACCCGACCACCTGGACCAACGCCATGCTCCAGCCGCCGCCCCCGCACGCGGTGCAGGTGCTGGGCGCGGCCGGGCAGCACCAGCAGATCGCCGACCGGTTCGCCAACGGGTTCAACGATCCGCGGGACTTCTTCACCTGGTTCATGGACCCGGCCAAGGCGGCCAGCTATCTGGAAGCGGTGGCTGGCGCCACGGTGTAGCCGAAATAACGCGGTGTAGCCGAAACGTTGCGGTGTAACCGGACTACGATGTGACCTAGATCTCACTCGCGGGTGCGTGATCATCACGGGCCCGCCCGTGTCCTTACTTCTGAACAGTCTTTCAGAGGAGTGAGGCGTGAGCACACAACCTAGCGAGAAGCCAGAGCGGTCGGAGCGGCCCGCCCGGACCAGGGGTAACGAGCCCGGCACCTACCAGGCCGGCGAGCTGGTTAGCGATCAGGGCAAGACCGCCGTGGCCGACACGGTGGTGGCCAAGGTGGCCGGGATCGCCACCCGGGAGCTGCCCGGCGTCTACGCCATGGGCGCCGGCATGGCGCGGGCGTTCGGCGTGGTCAGGGACCGGCTGCCCGGGGGGACGACGACCAGCATCACCCAGGGCGTGACCGTCGAGGTCGGCGAGCGCCAGGCCGCGATCGACCTGGACGTGGTGGTCGAGTACGGGATCTCCATCCCCGACCTGGCCGAAGGCGTCCGCCGCAACGTCATCAACGCCGTCGAGCGGATGTGCGGGCTGGAGGTGACCGAGGTCAACATCACCATCGGGGACGTACACCTGCCCACCGACGACACCCCGGACGCCCCGGCGGAACCGCGCGTGCAGTAACCGTCCTCGTGCCCGCGGTGCCTGACAACGACCGGCTCGATGATGACCCGGCGCAGCAGCGGCGGGACTTCCGGGCCTGGGCCCGAGCCCACCACCCCGACGCGGGTGGTGACCCGGACTCGTTCATGGCCGGCCTGGCCGCCTGGCGGCAACGCCGGGCCCAGGAGGCCAAACCAGCCCCGCCCCGGACCGAGGTGACGGTGTTCCGCGCCCGGCACGGGATGTGGAGGCTGGCCCGCTGGTGGCGGCGGCACCAGGGCACGCGGCGCGTGCTCTAGCCAAAGGAGAATCATGGAAAACATCAGCTGGCGCCCCCTGATCGGGTTGGCGTTCGGCACCGCGCTGGGCTTCGCCGGCGCCTTCGGCGGCATCGGCGCCTTCGTCATCGTGCTGGTGCTCGGCGCGGTCGGCTTCGCGGCCGGCTGGGCCTTGACCGGTGCGGTGGACTTCGGCGAACTGCTGCGGAGGCGTTCGTGACCACCGCGGCGGTGCCGGTCACGGCGCCTCCGACCGGGACCGAACTGGCCCCGGCCGGCCAGCGAGGCAGTACCGAGATCGCGGACCGGGTGGT
>DATDIH010000359.1:0-5744 GCA_036521155.1 Streptosporangiaceae bacterium | reverse complement strand
TCCGCGAGCAGTTGCCGGAGCCGCTCGGGCACGGCGGAGAAGTCTTGGTCGCGGAGCAAGTGCGGAGCCGCCTTGAGCTGGGCCGCGTGCTGGCTGGCGGCCACGGCCGTACGGGGCAGCGGGCCCTGGTGCGCGGTGTTGAGCCAGGCCCGGCCGCCGAACGGGCCGAACTCGGCGGCGACGTCCCGCACCGTACTCAGGCGGAGGCCGGGGACAGGGCGATCTGGACGTCGGCCAGGCGGAAGGGGTTGCTGACCTGGTACCGGGCGGCCAGGCCGGGGTCGTCGACCTCGGTGAACTCGGTGATCAGGCTCTTCTTGACCGCGAACACCGCGTCGGAGTCGATGTACTCGGTACCGGCCACGAAGATGTGCGTGGTCAGCGGCGTGTAGCCGTCGGCGGTCACGATGAAGTGGATGTGGGCGGGACGGTAGGGGTGCCGCCGGGTCGCGGCCAGCAGTTCGCCCACCGGGCCGTCGGTGGGGATCGGATAGTAGCTGGGGACGATGGTCCGGAACCAGAACCGGCCCTCGGCGTCCGCGGTGAACAGGCCGCGGCCGTTCCCGGCCGGCTGCTTACCCGGCTCCTGCACGTCGTAGGCGCCGTGGTCGTTGGCCTGCCAGACGTCCAGCACCGCGCCGGGCAGCGGGGTGCCGTCGGTGCCGACCACCCGGCCGGTGACCACGCAGGGCTCGCTCTCGCCGACCAGGTCGATGGCGTCGCCCAGCGCGCGGACCGGGGACCGGGTCATGTGGAACGGGCCCAGCACGGTGGACTGGGTGGCCCCGGCCGCGCCGCGCTCGTTGATCGTCTCGACCAGCATCGAGATCCCCAGCACGTCCGACAGGAGGATGAACTCCTGCCGGACGTCGTCGCACTTGTGCCCGGTGGCGGTGAGGAACTCGATCGCCCGCTCCCACTCGGCGATGCTGGGCTCCACCTCGCGCATTGCCGCGTGCAAATGCCGGACCAGGCTGTCCAGGATCGTGCGCAGGCGCTCGTCCGGCGTGCCGGCGAAGCTCTCGATGACGGCGTCGGCGGCGCCTTCTTCGGTGAAATCGGTGGCCATGCCCTGAGGCTAGGCCCTCGGCCGCGAGAGCCGCCCGGCAGGGCTACTGGAGATGCCGTAGTTTGTCCGGATTGATCTGCGACCGGATCGCCTGCACCTGGCCGCCGGCGTAGTCGAAGGCGATGACCCCGAACAGGGTCCCGTCCCGGTCGTAGGCGATGACCCCGGGCTGCCCGTTGACCTCGGCCGGGCGGACCTCGGCGACCCACCGCTCAACCTGCCGGGCCAGTCCGCGCAGCAGCCGGGCGACCTGCTCACGGCCGCGGATCGGGGTGCGGGCCGCGGGCGCCTTGCCGCCGCCGTCGCCGTACATCACGACGTCGGGGGCGAGCAGGTCGATGAACGCCTCGATGTCACCGCCGCCGCTCAGCGCGGCCAGGAACCGCTCGGTCAGCTCGGTGCCCTGACGGCGGGAGGCCTCGAACCGGGGACGGCCCTGGTCGATGTGGCGCCGGGCCCGGGTGAAGATCTGGCGGCAGTTGGCCTCGGACTTGTCCACCGAGCTGGCGATCTCGGCGTAGTCGTAGCCGAACACCTCGCGGAGCAGGAACACCGCCCGCTCCACCGGGGACAGGCTCTCCAGCAGGACCAGGAAGGCCAGCGACAGCGAGTCGGACATCTCGGCCCGTTCGGCGGGCCCGGGGGCCGGGTCGGACAGCAGCGGCTCCGGCAGCCAGGTGCCCACGTAGGCCTCGCGCTGCACCCGCGCCGAACGCAGGTGGTCGATGGCCAGCCGGGTCGTGGTGGTGGTGACGAAGGCCTTGGGCGATTCGACGATCGTGCCCTGATGGGCGGCGCGGTAGGTGCGGATGACCGCCTCCTGCACGATGTCTTCGGCGTCACCGACGCTGCCGGTCATGCGGTAGGCGATCGAGAACATCAGCGGCCGCAGCTCGTCGAGATCGAGGTCCTTGGCGTTCACGGTTCAGGCCGCCTTCGGGGTGACTTCCGCGGCCGGCTGGCCGACCCAGGAGGTGAAGCCCTGCCGCCAGCTGGGATAGGCGGGGGTCCAGCCCAGCTCGCGCCGGGCCTTGGCGTTGGACGAACCGCGGTTGCGCGTCATCATCGAGACCACCGAGTCGCCGGCCAGCAGCCGCCCCACCCAGGCCGGAACCCGCCACGGGGCCCGGGCACCCAGGCAGTCGGCCAGGTACGGCAGCCATTCAGCCACCGGGGCGGGCTCGTCGTCAACCACGTTGTACAGGCCGGGGCCGCCGTGATCGAGCGCGGCCACGGCGGCCGCGGCGGCGTCGGTGACGTGCGTGAAGGACCAGACGCCGGTGCCCCCGCCGACGATCGGCAGCCGGCCCTTCCGGACCGCATCGGGCAGTTCCTCGCTGGCTCCGGGGCCGTACAGAACCCCGTAACGCAGCACCAGCCCCTCGGGCACCCCGGCCGGCACGGCCTGCTCCAGGTGCCGGATGGCCCGCAGGCCCTCGGTCATGCTGGCGGGCGGGTCCGGGTTGAGCGGATCGTCCTCGGTCTTGACCGGGCCGCCGACCGGCTGGTTGGGCCAGCCGGTGAAGCTCTGCGCGATGACCCGCCGGGTCCCCGCCGCCCGCGCCGCTTCCAGCAGGTGGTCGGTGCCCTGGATGCGGAGCTGGTTGGTGACGGCGAACGTCCGGTCGAAGTGCTTGAGGTCGCTCTCCCCGGCCAGCCCGGTCATCTGGTGCATGATCACATCGGGCCGGGCCGCGGTCACGGCCTGGATGGTGGCGTCCCGGTCCAGCCCGTCGGCGACCACGGGCTCGGCCCCGAACTGGCGGAGCAGCCCGGTCTTGCCCGGCGACCGGGTGGTGGCCGTGACCTGGTGGCCGGCGGCGGTGAGCATCGGGATCAGGCTCTGCCCGACCACTCCGGTCCCGCCCGCGATGAACACTCGCATGGTGACTCCTCTTTCGTCCTCCGTTGTCACCCGGTTGACGAGACGGGAGCCGGCGCTGTGACACCCCAGCGCGAGCTACTCGGCGGCGGCGGGCTCGCGGGGGTCGGGCTCGGGGTCGCGGGAGTCGTGGCGGTAGCGGGCCGGGAGGGCGGCCTGCAGGCCTTCGGCGAACAGGGGGATGCGCCACAGGGCGGGGACGGGGGCGTTGATGCCTTCCAGTTGCATGACCACGCCGACGCTCATGCGCATGAGGCGGCGGGCGGCGACGAACACCACGAAAGCCAGCGGGACCTCGGCCACGGCGGCGGAGAACACGCTGGTCCAGATCTCCTTGGTGCCGAGGTCCAGCATCAGGTCGAACCAGGCGTCACACAGCAGCAGCGTGCCGGTGATGGTCAGGAGAATGATCAGCACCTGGCGCTCCCGCCAGGAGGCCCAGGCGGTGGCGGCGAAGGCGCCGAGCAGGGCGAAGTCGAAACCGACCCAGGCTCCGCGCCAGTGGTGCGAGTGATAGTTCTTGGGCAGCGTGACCATCAGGAGCGCGATCCAGGCGGCCAGCACGACACAGCCGCCCATGAAGACCAGCAGGGACAGGCGCCGGCGGCGGTTGGACGCCGCGTCTCGCAAGACGTGCGGTTCGTCGATCGTGGCCAGCAGCCGGGCCAGCCGCTGCCGTTCGTCCCGGGTCATCCGCCGCAGCTCGGCTTCGTCTATCACGCTTCTATTAAAGATCTCGTTAACCAATTATTCCTGAGAGGCACCCCGGTAAGGGGTCCGCGGCGGCCGACGTACGCTGGCAGGGTGAACGATGAGCTGGTTTTCGCACACGCCGGATTCGGTGCCCAGGCCGTGCCCTACCTGGCCGGCTGGGACCTGCAGCGGGCCGTGCACCAGCGGCGCGCGGACGGGGAAATCCCGGACACCTGCCTGATGCTGGAGCACGAGCCGGTCTACACCGCGGGCAAGCGGACCGAGCCGTCGGACCGGCCGATCGGCGACGCGGGCGCACCCGTGATCGACGTGGACCGGGGCGGCCGGATCACCTGGCACGGGCCGGGGCAGCTGACCGGATACCCGATCATCAAGCTGCGCGAGCCCGTGGACGTGGTCGGCTACGTGCGGGCGCTGGAAGAGGCCCTGATCCGGACCTGCGCCGCCTTCGGGGTGACGGCCGGGCGCATCGACGGCCGCAGCGGCGCGTGGGTCACCGGCGGCGGGCGCCCGGACCGCAAGGTCGGCGCGATCGGGGCCCGGGTGGCCCGGGGCGTGACCATGCACGGCTTCGCGCTCAACTGCGACAACGACCTGAACTGGTTCGACCGCATCGTGCCCTGCGGCATCAGCGACGCCGGGGTCACCACCCTCACCGCCGAGGCGGGCCGTCCGGTGACGGTCATGGCGGCCCTGCCGGTGATGCAGCGTCACCTGGCCGACGCGCTCGGCCACCCCACCTTCGACATAATCGAGGACATCAGCGTTCTGACCAGCCCAGCTGTGCTGGCCGCGGGGCTGGCGGCGGGACAATAAAATAATCGACCACACGTTCGATCTGGTACTGCCCATTGCGGGGCGGATTGGGTACTCTGTACTCATGACCGTCGAGCAGACCGCCACGCTCCGGGCGCCGCAGCAGGCGCGCCCGGGCCGTCGCGCGCTCGTGGCCACGGACCTGGCCGCGCTGGCCGGGCCGGTCACCGGCCCGGTCGAGCTGCCGCTGCGGCTGTTCTGGTACCCGGACCGCACGTTCGACCTGGACGCGCCGGGCATGCTGGCCTGGATGTACCAGACCGTGCTGCGCGAGGCCACCCGGCCCGAGGACCTGACCGCGTTCCTGGACGGGGCCACGCTGGTCGCGCTGTGGCCGGGGCTGTTCCTGCCCCGGGGCGTGCGCGTGGCCTGGGAAGCGCAGCACCCAACCCTGCGTGCCGCGGCCACCACCGCCGCCTGACCCCGCCTAGTTTGGGGTCATGCCGGTCGACGAATTCCACCGTGCGGTCGCGGCCACCGCGCTGCGGGCGGCGGCCCGCTACGGGTTCGCGCTGGGCGGCGGCAACGCGCTGATCGCCTACGGGCTCATCGACCGCCCGACCCAGGATGTCGACCTGTTCACCGACCGGGAGCACGGGGTGCGGGCGGCGGCCGGTGCGGTCGAAAAGGCGCTGCGCGGGGCCGGCTACACGGTCGAACGCGAGGACAGCACCTCGGACCTGGCCGACATCTTCGACGGCATGGGTGACGGGCTGGCCGAATGGCTGATCACGGGCCCGGACGGCGCGCAGATGATGCTGCAGATGGCCTACTTCGGGCGCGACCGCCGCCCGGTGACCATGGATCTGGGGCCGGTCCTGGACCTCGAGGACGTCGTCGGCTGGAAGGTCTGCGCCCTGGCCAGCCGGGTCGAGCCCCGTGACTACGTGGACACCGCGGCCGCGCTCGGCCGGTTCACCGTCGAGCAGCTGACCGGGCTGGCCAAGCACCTCGACCCCGGCCTGACCGACCGCGATTTCGCCGACGCGGGCCGCCAGCTGGACCGGATGCCGGACGGCCTGTTCGCCCGCTACGGTCTCTCCCCCGCCGACGTCGCCACCGTGCGCGAGCGGTTCAAGGCCTGGCCGCGAGGTCGGTAGCCCAACCGTCAGGGTTGAACAGCAGTTCGCAGGATCGCACGGAATATGTCGTTATAATCCGTTTCGTGGCGTTGCAGACTCCTGTGGTTCGCGGGCTTCCCGTCCTGGGCAACGCGCGGCGGATGGCCAAAGACCCCGCACAATTCTTCGTGGACTGCTATCG
>DATDIH010000358.1:0-10398 GCA_036521155.1 Streptosporangiaceae bacterium | reverse complement strand
TCCGCTCACCATGGACCGCCCGGTGAGCTTGGCCACCGCGGCCCCGCCCGCCCCTAATCCCTACCGCCATTCTTCGGCCGATGCGTGAGGGCCCGGGGTCAGTGGCGGAGGGCCGGGGCTGGCGGCGGGGGCTGGCGGCCGGCGAGCCCCGGCACGGTCGCGCCCGGTGACCTCGGACGGATCGCCAGACCATCTGTGACCGCCGGGACCGGTGAGAGCGGCCCGCTCCGCTGCACCCCGGATCCCGGCCTCGCCCGGCACCCCCGTGCCGACGCCCGTATGCGCCGTATGTAGGCAATGGCACCTGTACGTACATAAGAAGGTAGGCAAAGGGATCAGTGCGTACAAATGACGGCACGGGGGGCGGGACGCGTGACGGCGGGCCGGCCCGGAGGCCAGCCCGCCGTCGCTGGTGTTGCGGCCGGGCCCCGTGCGCATGATCGCAGTTGGGGGCCGCGCGCTGTGGTCCTGCTAGTGCTCGAGGGCGGCGTCCAGGGTGATGTCGACGCCAGTCAGGGCCTTGCTGACCGGGCAGCCGGCCTTGGCCGCGTTGGCCGCCTCAGCGAACTGCTCGTCGTTCAGGCCGTCGACCTCGCCACGCACGGTGAGCTTGATGCCGGTCAGCTTGAAGCCGCCCGCCGGGTCGGGGCCCAGGGAAACGTCGGCCTGGACGTCGAGGGCCTGCGGGGTGCCGCCGGCCTGGCCGATCAGCGCCGACAGCTGCATCGCGTAGCAGGCGGAGTGGGCGGCGGCGATGAGCTCCTCCGGGCTGGTGGCGCCGTTGGCCTGTTCGGCGGCCCGCTTGGGGAAGGACATCTCGTAGGTGCCGAGCTTGGAGCTGGTCAGCTCGACCTGACCTGAGCCCTGCTCCAGGGTCCCGGTCCAGGCCGTGCGGGCGGTACGGGTAGGCATCGTTGCTCCCTCGCGATGGGGTCAGTGGTCACTGCGGACTCTATTACCCCAGCGCAGGTAGGTATTCAGGGGGCCGAGTGGCTGCCGGTCATCAGGGCGGCCAGGTCCTCCGGAGCCAGGAACGACGGTGGCGGTGGCGGACCCCAGCTGAACAGGCCCCGGGCGCCCTCCAGTACCTCGGGCTTCCACAGCTGGTCGTCGATGATGCAGTCCATGTCGGAGTAGTACTCGGAGAAGTTGCCTGCCGGGTCCTTCAGATACCAGAAGAAGTTCGACCCCGCGTGGTGGCGGCCCATCCCCCAGATGTGCCGCTCCGGGTGGTCGGCCAGCATGGCGGCCGCACCCCGGCCGACCTCGTCGACGTCGTCGACCTGCCAGGACGTGTGGTGCAGGAAGCTGACCGGGGCGTTCAGGGCCAGCAGGTTGTGATGGTCGGTCGAGCAGCGCAGGAAGGCGCCCGCGCCCTTGATGTAGTCGCTGGCCTTGAAGCCCAGCCCGTCGGTGAAGAACGCGGTGGTGGCCTCCAGGTCGGTGGTGCCGACCACAGCGTGGCCGAGCTTGCGGGGCCGGACCGGATCCGCGCGCAGGATGCCGGGGGCCCGGTCGTCGTGGCGTTCGATCCGGCCGGGGCCGTTGTACGGGGTGGCGGGCACCGTCTGCTGGGTGAGCCGGTCGGCCACCTCCAGCGTGGCCCGGACGCCGGTGGCCTTCTCGACCGCGCTCAGGCTGGTGGCGGCGCGGTCGGCCGAGACTCCCAGCCGGGCCAGCTTGGCCGCCACCCGGGCCAGGTCGTCCGGGTCGTCCACGCCGATGTGCAGCTCGACCAGACGGCGGGTGGCGGCGGGCACGACCCGCAGCTGGCGGCCGCCGTCCTGGGTGGCGAACCAGCCGTCACCGACCGGCCGCAGGCCGAACTCGGTGTAGTAGCCGGCCGTCTCGGCGACGTTGGGGACGCCCATGGTGACCGAGGTCAGGCGGTGCAGGCTCATCGTTGATCCCTTCGGGCTCTCGCGCGGGGGCCGGCCGGCCCAATCAAGCGGCTCAGACCAGCGGGGTGATCTTTTCTTCCACCCCGAGCAGGGCCTTGCCGTAGATTTCGTACCCCACCAGCGGCGACACGATCGCGTGCCGGGCCGCGGTGGCCGAGTCGCGCCAGATCCGCTGGAGCGGGTTGACGTCGGCGAAGCTGCCCGCGCCGTGAGCCGAGAGCAGGATGTCGATGGCCCGGGTGATCTTCTCGGCCACGTAGCCGGTATCGGCCCGGACCCGGGCCCGGCCCAGGTAGTCCAGGTACTCGCCGCTGGCCGCGGCCTGGTCGATGTCGTCGGCCGCGCGGTAGGCGTGCAGGTGCGCGGTGTCGATCATCATCGCGGCCTCGGCGATCTGCAGCTGGAATGCCACCGAGTCGGCCTGGGCCTCGAAGAACGTGTAGGAGATCGGCTTCTTGGCCGCCTTGGACCGGACCAGGTCCAGCGCGGCCCGGCCCATGCCGAGCTGGGGGCCGATCAGGACCAGGGCCAGGATCGGGACCAGGGCCGAGCGGTAGAAGGCCTCGTCGGTGTGCTCGGTGCCGTAGTGACCCTCGATGGCGGGCGGCACCGACATGACCCGGTGCACCGGCACGAACACGTCGTCGGCGACCAGGCAGTTGCTGGCCGAGGACTTCATGCCGGCCACGAACCAGGTGTCTTCGACGGCCATGTCGGCCACCGGGATCAGGGCCACACCCTGGTCCTTGATCTCACCGGACTCGTCGGTGATGGGGATGCCGAGCACGGCCCAGGTGGCGTGCCAGGAGCCGGAGTTGTAGTACCAGCGGCCGGTGATCCGCCAGCCGCCGTCGACCTTGACCGCCTCCGCGGTCGGCGCCAGCACGCCGGAGACCAGGGCATCCGGGTCGGCCTTGAACACGTCGTCCTGAGCCCGCTCGGGGAACAGACCGGTGATCCAGGAGCACACGTTGAGCAGGGTCACGACCCAGGACGTGCCCCCGTCGGCCTCGGCGACCTTGGCCGACACGTCGAGCATGGTCCGCATCGAGGTCTCGTAGCCGCCGTAGCGGCGCGGGGTGGCAACCTTGAACGCGCCCGCCTCACGCAGGGCGTCGATGCTCTCCTGGGGGACGCGGCGGTCGGCTTCGCCCTGGGCGGCGTTCTTGGCCAGCAGGTCGTGCAGCCCGGCGATGCGGTCGAGCAGCCCGTCAACGGCGCGGTTATCAGACTGTGCGGTGATGGTCATGGGGTCCTCCTCAGCGCATGAACGCGGCGATCTGGTCGGTGATCGGCCGGGGGGACCGCACCGCGAATCGGGAATGTGTGCCGTAGGTCTGGTCGGCGTAGACGAGCGGGGCCGCGTCGGAGCGGCGGGCCTGGGTGATCAGGCCGAAGAGCAGCCGGTGGTCACCGGCCTCGACGTCGTTGCAGAGCTCACAGGCGGCCCAGCCCGAAGCCGCGCACAGCCGGGGCAGGCCGCTCTCCAGCTGCCAGCGGACGGAGGCGAACCGGTCCACGCCGCGGCGGGCGAACAGCACGGCCACGTCTTCCTGGCCGTGGGCCAGGATGTTGACCCCGAACCGCCCGGTGCGCTGGATCCGGCCCAGCAGGCTGGACCCCTGGTCGAAGGCCACGCTGATCAGCGGCGGGTGCAGGGACAGCGACGCGAACGCGCTGACCGTGGAGCCGGCCGGGCCGTCGGCGTCGGTGGTCGTCACCACGGTGACCGGCGCGCAGACCCCGGCCATCAGCGAGCGGAACTCGTCGTCCGTGACCATCGGCTTCACCTGCCCTAAACAATCATGATGAATATGATGCTGGGCGCGGCCGCCGGCCTTGTCAAGACAATCCATTACATTCATCATGGTTAATTACACCGAGGAGAAGTGATGGCCCAGCGACCGCCCGGTCCCGCCGAACGCCGCCGTCTGGCCTTCCCTGAGGCGCCCGAGGTGGACGAGGTTGCTGAGGCTGATGGGGCGGGCAGGGTTGGTGAGGCTGGAGAGACCGCCGGGGTTGGTGGGGCTGGAGGTGCGGCCGTAGCTGGCGGGAACACCGGGGTTAGCGGAGACGCAGGGGTTAGCGGAAACGCAGGGGTTAGCGGAAACGCAGGGGTTAGCGGAAACGCGGGGGCTGGCGGGAACGCGGGGGTTGACGGTGGGCCCGCGGAGCGGGGGCGGCGGGCGGATGTGGACGAGCCTGCGTGGCGGCGCGGGGACTGGGAGCGGGCCGCGGCCGCGCGGGCGGACGGGACCCGGCAGACCCGGACCGAGCTGGCCGCGGCGCGGCTGGCGGCGATCGCGGCGGCGGCCGGGCCGGGTGACCGGCTCGGGTCCAAGGACGAGCTGCGCGGCCAGTGCGGGGTCTCGGTGGGCACGTTCAACGAGGCCATCCGGCTGCTGCAGGCCCGCAAGCTGATCACGATCCGGCCCGGGCCGGGCGGCGGGCTGTTCGCGGCCGAGCCCTCCCCCATGGTCCGGCTGGGCAACTCGGTGCTGGCGCTGGACGCGGAGGAGACCTCGGTGGCGGACGCGGTCCGGATCCGGGAGGCGCTCGACCCGCTGATCATCGAGGACGCGCTATGGCACGCCTCCCCGGCCGACCTGGCCCAGCTGCGGGCCCAGGTGCAGCGGATGCACGAGGCGGCCGAGGCCCTGGACCCGATCGGTTTCATCCGGGCCAACTGGGGGCTGCACGCGCGGATCGCCGCGCTCAGCCCCAACGTGATGCTGCGCTCGCTGTACACCAGCCTGCTGGACCTGATCGAATCCCACACCCTGTCCGTGCTGCCGGTCAGCGAGCAGCCGCTCCTGGACTACGTGGCCCAGCGCTACCGGCTGCACGCCGACCTGGTCGAAGCCATCGCCGGCCAGGACACCGGCCTGGCCCTGCACCTGATCGCCGAGCACAACACCACCGACCTGCTCAGCCCCCGGCCGGCCCTGCCGTCGCCGGGCTGACCGCCATCGCATTGGCCGGCGATAGCGTCAGGGACATGGACGCCACCGAACGGGACGCGGCCGGGCTGGACGCGGCCGACCCGCTGGCCCCAGTCCGGGCCCGCTTCGCGCTGCCGGACGGGATCATCTACCTGGACGGGAACTCGCTGGGGGCGCTGCCGGTGCCGGTCACCGAGCGGCTGGCCGACGCGGTCACCCGGCAGTGGGGCCAGGACCTGGTCCGGGGCTGGAACGACGACGGCTGGTGGGCCGCGCCGGAGCGGATCGGGGACCGGATCGGGGCGCTGATCGGCGCCCGCCCGGGCCAGACCGTGGCCGGGGACTCGACCTCGGTGCAGTTGTTCAACGCGCTGACCGCGGCCGTGCGCCTGCGGGACTCCCAGCAACCGGACGCCCGGGGCCGCGGCGGGGTGATCGTCACCGACGCCGGGCAGTTCCCGACCGACGGCTACGTGGCCGACTCGGTGGGCCGGCTGCTGGGCCGGGAGGTGGTCAGGACCCCGGACCCGTACGCCGCGCTGGACCGGGGCGACGTCGCGGTGCTGGCCTGGTCCACGGTGGATTTCCGGACCGGCGAGCTGTGGGACACGGCCCGGCTGACCGCGGCCGCGCACGACGCGGGCGCGGTGGTGGTGTGGGATCTCTGCCACGCCGTGGGCGCCCTGCCGCTGCACATGGACCGCGACCGGGTCGATGTGGCCGTGGGATGCAGTTACAAGTACCTGTCCGGCGGGCCCGGCGCACCAGCCTTCATTTATGTAGCGGAACGTCATCAACCCGGACTCGATCAACCACTGACCGGGTGGAACGGGCACTCCCGGCCCTTCGACATGGAACCCGGCTATCAGGCCGCACGCGGGATCGCGCGGGCCCGGATCGGCACGCCGCCGATGCTCTCGATGCTGGCCCTGGACGCGGCGCTGGACGTTTTCGACGGGGTGGACCTCGCGGCGGTCCGGGCCAAGAGCCTGCGGCTGGGCGAGTTCTTCATCGCGGGCGCCGATGAGGTGCTGGCCGGGCTGGGCTTCGAGGTGGTCACCCCGCGGGCGCCAGAGCGGCGGGGCAGCCACGTGTCGCTGCGGCACCCGGACGCGCTGCCGCTGATGGGCGCGCTGATCGAGGCCGGGGTGATCGGCGACGTGCGCCCGCCCGACCTGCTGCGGTTCGGGTTCAACGCGCTGTACACGTCGTTCGGCGACCTGGCCCGGGCGCTGGAGATCCTGCGCGAGGTCACGGCGTCCGGCCGCTACCGGGAGCCGAGGTTCCAGGTCCGCCCGGTGGTCACCTGAGGGCGGAGGGGCGGGCCATCGGGGGCCGGCAGGTGAGCGGCGGCGGCGTCGTCCAGGGTGGAGCGGATGTAGGCCGCGACGCGGGTCAGCGGAGGCCGTGCCAGCGGCCGTGACCTCTGACCTCCTGACGGAGCAGGGCCAGGTGGGTGTCCGGGCCCGTGGTGGGTTCGGCGCCCATGCCCACCGGCGGGGTGATTCCGCCGGTGGCCGCGTCGCGGCGCAGCCGGAACTCGTCGCGGATCGTCTTGGCCCAGAAGAAGGCCCCCATGACCGCGAAGAGCGGCCACTCGAACGTGTAGGCCCAGCTCAGGCTGTTGCCGCCGAGCGCCCGGTGCAACTGCCAGTCACCCAGCCAGCACATGCCCCAGAACGCCACGACCGCGAACGCATGCCAGGCCAGCCACCGGGGCGAGACGAGGAACCGCCACCGGGGAGCAACGCTGATCTGCGCCATCAGCGGCCCCAGGGCAGCAACGCGGTCACGGCAATCACCGCGAACAGCAGGGTCAGGTAGGCGATCGACTGGTGGAACAGGCGCATCGCGGCCCGGTGGCCGGCCGGCGGGGCGCCGTCGGCGACCCCCGCCCGCAGCTGATGCGCCCCGGCCAGGAACCAGACCCCTAGCCCGGCCGCGCAGCCGCCGTACAGCCAGCCCGCGTACGGGATCAGGACCAGCGTCGCCGCCACCATCGCGTAGGAGTAGAAGACGATCTTCCGCGTCACCACGGCGGGTGACGCCACCACCGGCAGCATCGGCACGCCCGCGGCGGCGTAGTCATCGCGGAACTTCATGGCCAGCGCCCAGAAGTGCGGTGGGGTCCAGAAGAAGATCACCGCGAAGAGCACGACCGGGGCCAGGCCCACCCGGCCGGTCACGGCCGCCCAGCCCACCAGCACGGGGAAGCATCCGGCGGCCCCGCCGATCACGATGTTGGACGCCGTCCGGCGCTTCAGGCCGAGGGTGTAGACGAAGACGTAGAACAGGATCGCCCCGTCGGCCAGCGCCGCGGCCAGCCAGTTCACGGCCAGGCCGAGCAGCAGGGTCGCGGCGGTCCCGAGCACGATTCCGGACACCAGCGCCTCGGCCGGGCTGATCACGGCCTTGGGCACCGCCAGCGGACGCCGCGACGTGCGGCGCATCAGCGCGTCGATGTCCCGGTCGATGACGCAGTTCAGCGTGTTGGCGCTGCCCGCGGCCAGGGCGCCCCCGGCCAGCGTGGCGGCCATGAGCCACACCGGGGGCAGGCCGCGCTGGGCCAGCATCATGGTCGGCAGCGTCGTGACCAGCAGCAACTCGATGATACGGGGCTTGGTCAGGGCCACCAGTGACCGGGCCACCAGGCGGGCCGGGCGCCGCGTGCGGCCGGGCGCGGGCACCTGCACCGATCCGGGCCGCAGTCCGGTGGCGTGCGTCATGAACTGGCCCCCGTGCTGTCGGCAGGGGGCGTGTCCTCACCGGGTGGCGTGTCCTCAGCCGCTTCGTCCGAAGCGAATTCGGGCAGCGCGGCCGGGTCCTCGGTCAGCGCGGCCGACACCGCGCCGGCCGCCTCGACGCCGGACTCGGCCGATCCGCCGCCCTCGGCCAGCGGCAGCCCGGCCGCGATCGCCGCCGCCTCGGCCGCCTCCGGACTGGGTGGGCCGACGTTGGCCACGGCGGCGACCCGGCGGGCCGGGACCCGGGCGTGCGGGCGGGCGAACAGCACGATGTAGAGGACCGCCGCAATGACGATGAACAGCAGCAGCGGGAACGCGATGGTCAGGTAGGCCCCGCCTGCGGTGTTGTCCGGCACCGCGGCAAGAATCGCTCCAGGCACGCCAGCCTCCTAGGCCGTCAGGTAGAACAGCACCCAGAACACGACCGCGACCACAGCCAGGTAGTTCCAGAGCACGGTGAAGGCACTCAGACCAGACTGAAACCGCTGCACGGCGAATGCCTCGGCGTAGGTTGGCGGCTGCTCCACGAAAGAGATCTCCGGGATGACCCGCACCCGCATGATCAGCGTTTCCAGCCAGATCATGGCGGCCAGCAGCACGATGAGGAAGACCGGGGTCGCCCCCACGAAGACGCTGGCGAAGCCGGCCCGGCCGGGCTGGAAGGGCAGGTTCATCAGCTCCCACACCTGCAGCCCGACCGCGGCCAGGCCCAGGACCAGAGCCGCCGCCGCGGCCCGCTGCCAGGCGCTCTTCCGGCCGTGCTTGATCCGGGCCAGCCCGGTGTGCTGGACCACCGCGCTCAGCACCACCAAGGCCATGATCACCGCGCCCGCCCAGGGCTGCGGGCCCTTGAACCCCCGCGGGTACCACATCCCGTGGGAGTTCAGCGAGCGGAGGTAGAAGTAGGCGAACACGAAGCAGCCGAAGGCGAAGGACAGGCCGCCCAGGGCCAGTCGCACCCCGGTCCACGTCGCGTTCAGCGCCGCCTCGTGGTAGAAACCGGCCTCTTCGGACGCCCGGCTCACGCCCTCCGGGACCGGCGGAGGGGGCGGCGGGCTCACGGTATCGGTCATCGGTCCGCCTCCGCGGGTTCGGTCTCGGCGGCCAGGTAGGCGTGGCTGAGTACGCCCAGGGGCGGATCCAGGTCGGCCACCGGCGGCGCGCCCGGCACGCCGTACTCGTAGGGACCGGAAAGAACCACGGGTACCCGGGCGAAGTTGCCGGGCGGCGGCGGCGAGGCGATCTGCCACTCCAGGCCACGAGAGCGCCAGGGGTTGCCCTGTTCCGGCACCCGCGTGATCACGGTCGAGTACACGAAGTTGATCACGAAGATCAGGATCGATCCCCCGAGCAGGAAGGCGGAGATCGAGACCCAGTCGTTCAGCGTGGTCAGGCTGCGGGCGTAGGTGTACACCCGGCGGGGCTGGCCATCCATTCCCACCGCGAACAGCGGCAGGAAGGTCGCGTTGAAGAAGACGAACATCGTCCAGAAGTGGATCTTGCCCAGCCTCTGGTTCAGCCGGATGCCCATCATCTTGGGCAGCCAGTAGTAAAGGCCGCCCATGAAGGCGAAGATCAGCCCGCCCATGATCGTGTAGTGGAAGTGCGCCATCACGAAGAAGGTGCCGTGCTCGGTGGTGTCGGCGGGCACGTCGGACAGGAACACCCCGGAAATCCCGCCGATCAGGAAGTTGAAGAAGAACCCGAGCGCGAACAGCATCGGCACCGTGAAGCGGATCTTCGCCTTCCAGAACGTGCCCATGGCGACCAGGAAGATGAACCCGGTCGGGATCGAGATCAGCTCGGTGGTCAGCATGAACACCGGCCGCATGTCGGGGTTGATCCCGCTGTCGAACAGGTGATGCTGCCAGACGAAGAAGCTGAGCAGGGTCACGCCGACCATCCCCGCCGCCGCGATCTTGTAGCCGAACAGCGGCTTGCGGCAGAACACCGGGAGAATCTCGCACACGATCCCGAAGCCCGGCAGGGCCAGGATGTACACCTCGGGATGGCCGAAGAACCAGAACAGGTTCTGCCACAGGTAGCTGCTGCCGCCCAGATCGTCGGTGAAGAACGCGGTCTGCACCGTGCGGTCGGTGATCAGCATGTACATCGCCCCGACCAGGACCGGCGCGGCCAGCACCATCAGGAACGAGGTGGCCAGGATGGCCCAGACGAAGATCGGCAGCCGGCTCCAGCGCATCCCCGGGGCCCGGTAGCAGATGATCGTGACGATGAGGTTGAAGCCGAGCAGGATCAGCGAGAGCCCCATGATCCCGAACGCCACCGCGTAGGCGTCCGCGCCCTGAGTGGCCTCGATCGACAACGGGGCGTAACCGGTCCAGCCGAACGGGAACCCGCCGAACAGCAGCCCGGACAGCAGCACCAGGTAGGCGGCCGGCGTGAGCCAGAAGGACAGCGCCTCAATCCGCGGGAACGCCATGCGCTTGGAGCCGATCATCAGCGGGACCAGGTAGTTGCCGAGCGGCCCGAGGATGATCGAACTCATCATCATCATCATCATCGTGCCGTGCTCGCCGACGATCGCGGTGTAGGTCGCCGAGCTGAAGACGTGGTAGGAGGGGGACAGCAGTTCGGTCCGGATCGCGATGGCCAGCAGGCCGCCGGTCAGGAAGTAGCCGATCATGCCGACCAGGTACTGGATGCCGACTACCTTGTGGTCCAGCGAGTAGCGGAAGAACCGGGCCACGCCGCCGGCCGCCGCCTGGGCCTCCTCGTCGGCGTGCACCGGGCGGCCGGCCATCTGGCGCAGCAGGTCGTTGAACACGCCCAGCCCGGCCAGCCAGCCGA
>DATDIH010000357.1:0-11780 GCA_036521155.1 Streptosporangiaceae bacterium | reverse complement strand
CGCCCCGACGCGACGTACACGCTCACCTTCGAGGAGCTGTAGGACCCGCCATGACCCAACTGCACGAACTCGCGCGCCTGATCCGGGCCAAGAACGCCGGGCCGTTCGAGCTCACCATTGACCTGATGTTCGAAGATCGCGCCAGCTACGACCGGGTGCGGAAGTCCGGGGTCGTCACCACCGAATCGATCGCCGCCCTGTACGGCCTCGATCCGTCGGCCGTGCAGTACTTCGAGGCCGACGTGGCCATGGCGCTGAAGTTCTCGTTCCCGCGCCCCAGTGTCTCGGGCAGCCTCGACGACACCGATTTGTTCGGGGGGCAGTTCCACAGCCCCCTGGTCCGGCTCGAGATTCCGTGACCGGCAATGTCCAGCGATGTGAAGGGTGTGAGCCAGATGTCTGATGAGGACCGCAGGCGGGATCGGGTGCGGGAGCTGCTGCCGGAACTGCAGCAGATCAGCGACGAGGGCCTGCGCGACGCCGTCACCGAGATCTGGCTGAAGGCCTGGATCGAGAGCGGCTGGGAAGACATGGCGGCCGTACCCAAGAACCCATCCGCGACCAAGGCCGCGGCCAGTGTGGAGGACGCCTGGACGCTGATCACCCACACCCGCGTGGTCGCGCAGGTCGCGGCGGCCTCGGCCGACATCGTGGCCAAGCTGCACGGCACGGCCTACGACCTGGACACCGTGATCGCCCTGGCCCTGCTCCACGACGTGAGCAAGCTGCTCGAATACGAGGGGACCGAGAACTCGGTGTCGAAGTCCCGGTTCGGCGAGCTCATCCAGCACGGCGTGTATGGCGCGTTCCTGGCCTGGCAGCAGGACCTCCCGGTCGAGATCGTGCACGGGATCATCGCCCACACCCCGTCGTCGCGTTCGGCGCCCCGGACTCAGGAAGCGCTGATCGTGCGCTACGCCGACTTCATCTCCACCGACACCTTGCTGCTGGACGTGGGCGAGAAGCTGTTCATCGCATGACCACCGGATCTCCCCGTGCTGGTTCACACAGTGCTGATTCACACAGTGCTGGTTCACACAGGGCGGTGTACCGCCGGCTGCTGGCCGAGCCGGGCATCGTCGTCCAGCCGTCGCTGGCCGATCCGCTGTCGGCCCGGATCGCCGAAGCAGCGGGGTTCCGGGCGCTGAGCCTCGGCGGCTACGCCATGGGGGCGCACCGGGCGGTCACCGAGCCGCTGCTGTCGCTGGAGGACGTCGCCCAGCTGATGCGGAACATCCGGGCCGTCACCCAGCTGCCGGTCATGGTCGACGCCGGCGCGGGCTGGGGCGAGCCGATCCACGTCGCGCACACGGTCCGGGTGCTCGAGCAGGCCGGAGCCAGCTCCCTGCACCTGGAGGACCAGCAGTTTCCCAAGCGCGCGCACTACCACAAGGGCGTCGAGCACGTCGTCCCGCTCGAGGAGTTCCTGGTCAAGCTCAAGGCGGCGCTGGCCGCCCGGCGCGACCCCGACTTCGTCATCTGCGCCCGCACCGACTCGATGCGGACCCACGGGTACGCCGAGGGGATCCGCCGGGCCCGCGCCTGCTTCCAGGCCGGCGCCGACCTGGTCAAGATCTTCCCCAACAACGACCAGGAGACCGAGGCGGCCCCCCGCGACCTGCCCGGTATCCCCCTCGTCTACGTCAACAGCACCGGGAACGACCAGGGGCGCGGCATCTACCCCGCCCAGCAGCTGGAGGACTGGGGCTGGAAGGTGGTCTATGACTCCATCAGCGTCACCAACGCCACCTTCGCCGCGCTGCAGAGCTTCCTGACCCGCTTCCACCGCACCGGCTACCCCGATTTCGGCGACACCGACGTCGTCGCGATCCGCAAGGGTGTGGAGGCCACGATCGGTCTCAACGAGCTCTACGCAGTGGAAGCGGCCACAGTCGAGTCCGGTGGGCCCGGAGACCGGTAACGCTAAAGACCGCAGCGCACCGGCAACAGCACCCGGCCAGCCTCCTCCAGCCGTACGATATGGCCCGATATGGAAGTGATCTTTCATTTTCATCCGGGTCGAGTGCTGACCGCCGGGCGCCGCTCCTGGGTGGCGCTGGCCCTGGCCGTGACGATGGCGGCGGGCCTGACCGCCTGCAGTGGCGGCGGCCCGGCCGTGCTGGCGGTGCGCTGCACTGGCCACCGCCTCGCCGGGCCTGACACCGGCGACATCGGCACCGACGATGTCACCCTGGCTGCGGCCCCGGCCGCCGTAGCCGGTGTGCCGCATTCGGCGGGCGCGGTACCGTCCACGGGCGTGCCGGACTTCCTGGACCCGGTTGACCCGGGCCAGGGCTACGCTTCCCACGGCTGGGATGTCGAGCGGAAGGGCCCGACCGGTGGGCCGGCGCAGTGGTCGGTTACCGTACGGCCGCCCGGAGCCACCCCGGCCAGCAGCCGTGACGCCGACCTCGCCCTGCAGCGATACACCGGCTATGTGATCGCCGCAGGCGGAACCCAGGGCCAGGACATCGCGGCGGTCTCCGATCAAGGGCAGGCGGGCCCGGCCTGCAAGCTGCCGGCTTTCGACGCCACCGACGGGACTGTGGCCCTGCTCCCGCACGCGGGCGTCCTCATCACGGCCAACCCGGCCACACCGTCCGGCGGGCAGAAAGACCTCTGGCTGGACGGGTATTCGACCGCGACCGGTCAGCGGCTCTGGTCGATCGACACCCGGACCAGCGCGGCCGAGGAGCACATCGACCTCGTCGTCAACGGCGACACGGTCTACATCTGGCAGGGACAGAACGGGAAGGTCGTCGCTTACGACGCCCGGACCGGGCACCAGGTCTGGGCCACCGGCTCGGGCACGTTCAACCCGATCTACCCGGACCAAAACCTGCTCGGCACCAGCGACGGCCGGGTCTTCGCCGTGATCGAGCTGGTGAAGGGACCTCGCATCGTGGCGATGAACAGCACGACCGGCAAGATCATCTGGACGCGGGACGTGCCCGAGCCGGTCTCGGACAACGAGATCAGCATCAGCCAGGCCGGGACCAGCCTGGTCGCCGTGGCCGGGGCGGGCCGCCGGGACTACCTGCTCCGTGCGGCCAGCGGCACCATCGTCAGCAGCCTGCCGGTGCAGGCGAGGGCGGGTCAGCCGCAGCTCGGCACGGTGAACGGCGAACCGGCCGTGGTCGTGGTCGAGGACGGCGCTCTCGGCGTGCTCACCTCCAGTCAGGCCGGCAACAAGACCATCCCGATCCCGCCCGGGAAACAGGTCGACGTCGCGGTGGCCAGCACCATGGCCTACGTCCGGGCCGAGAAGGTCAGCGGCCCGGTCTACGGCTACGACCTGGCTACCGGCCGGCGGGTGTGGGCAGTGGCGGTACCCGGAAGCCAGCCTGAGGACCCCCTGTGGGCCTTCGACGGCGGCTTCGCCGTCCTGGGTCTCTCCGGCCAGGGCCTGACCTTCCGCTGATCAGCGGGTCGGCTTCGGCAGGCGGGGGCACTAGTGCAAGAGGGTGGCCACCACGTTGATCACGATCCCGAGCAGCACCGCGCCGAACAGGTAGGAAAGCAGCGCATGGTGGAGGGTGGTCCGCCGGACCGCCTTGGCGGTGATGTTGGTGTCCGCGACCTGGAACGTCATGCCGACGGTGAACGAGTAGTAGGCGAAGTCGATGTAGTTCGGCGGCTCGGCCTCGTTGAAATCGATGCCGCCGACCGGCTCGGAGTAGAAGGCCCGGGCGTAACGGAGCCCGAACACAGTGTGCACCACCGCCCAGGACAGCACCACGCTGAGCAGGCCGATCGTGACCAGGTAGGCCTTCAGGCCACCGGTGGTCTGGCCCGCCTTGACCAGCGCGAAGCCCACTGCGGCCAGCATGGCCGTGCCCGCCCCGAGGACGACGAGCTCGGCCACCGGAGTGCTGGGATCTTCGCGCTTGGCCAGCTGAGCGGTTTGGCCGGGGTCCAGCTTCCACACCGAGGCCCCGGTCCAGACCAGGTAGATCACGACCGCGATGTCCCAGCCGAGCAGGATCGACGCCACGACCGGCATGGCCAGCCAGGCAACCGACACGGTGACGGCCCCGGCCAGCATGGCGTAGCCCACGCGCCGCCCATCAGAAGGCCGCATGCGGCGATGCTATCGACCGCCGGGCTCGGCCGCCCGAACCGGCAACCGGAGCGGCCGAGCTGGCCTGCGGAATTTAGTCTGGAGAAAGGCGGAGTCGACCACGGATGAGGATGCGTTGATGGACGGAACAATTACGGTTGCCGACCTGGAGCGACTGCACAAGGATTTTTCGGCCAACCCGACCTACCGGCTGGCGCAGAACGCCGTGACCCGGGTGACCGTCGATGACGTGGCCATCGACCGGGAGATCGTCAGCAGCATCGACCACTCGCTGTCGACCACGCTGGACGACTGGAAGGTCACCAACCAGGAGCGGAGCGGCCGCTGCTGGCTGTTCGCCGGGCTGAATCTGCTGCGTGTCGGGGTCATGCGCGCGACCGGGCTCAAGGACTTCGAGTTCTCGCAGAACTACACCATGTTCTGGGACAAGCTTGAGCGGGCCAACTACTTCCTCGAGGCGATCATCGAGACCGCGGACCGCGACCTCGGCGACCGCACCGTCGCCTTCCTGCTGGACTCGGCGGCCAGCGACGGCGGGCAGTGGAACATGTTCGCCGCTTTGGTGGCCAAGCACGGCCTGGTGCCCAAGGCCCAGATGCCGGAGACGCAGAGCTCGTCGAACACCGGCCGGATGAACTCGATCCTGCGCTACCAGCTGCGCCAGGGCGCGCGGGCCGTCCGGGCCGCGACCGCCCAGGACCTGGAGGCAGCCCGCGCGGCCAAGGCCGAGGTCATGCAGGTCGTCTATCGGATTCTGTGTATCCATCTGGGTACCCCGCCCGAGCGCTTCGACTGGCAGTGGACGGACAAGGACAAGAAGTTCCACCGGGACGGCGTGATCACCCCGCAGGAGTTCGCGGCCAAGTACGTGGACCTGCCGGTCAGCGACTACGTCTGCCTGGTCAACGACCCCCGGCCGTCCAGCCCGATCGAAGCGACCTTCACCGTCGAGTACCTCGGCAACGTCGTCGGCGGCCCGCCGGTCAGCTACCTCAACGTCGACGTGCAGCTGATCAAGGACATCGCCGCGGCCACGATCGAGGGCGGCGAGCCGGTCTGGTTCGGCTGCGACGTCGGCAAGATGATGAGCAACGACTACGCGTTCTGGGACGCCGAGCTCTACGATCTGCCGTCGGTCTACAACGCCCCGTTCGGCCTGGACAAGGCGGCCCGCCTGGAGTACCACGAGTCGGCGATGACGCACGCGATGCTGTTCACCGGGGTCGACGTGCTGGACGGGGTGACCCGGCGCTGGCGGGTCGAGAACAGCTGGGGCTCCGACCGGGGCAAGGACGGCTTCTTCACAATGGATGACTCCTGGTTCGGCCAGTACGTCTTCGAGATCGCCGCCCGCAAGAGCGCGCTCCCGGCCGGCCTGCTGGCGGCCCTGGACGCCGAGCCGATCGTGCTCCCGGCCTGGGACCCGATGGGCGCCCTGGCCCGCTAACCGCGACGGCTACGGTTACCGCCGGAGGCGATCACCGCGGCCCCGAATGGGCTCAGGGCTGCTCATGGGGCCAGCGTAACGACCTTCGATAATAATTATTAATTTGTCGTTAACAGGCACCGTCAGTCGAGCGTGGGAGGACCAGCGATGAGGGTGACCGGGGTCCGGACCATCCGGCTGCCCGAGCATCCGCAGATGCTCTGGCTGCAGGTGCTGACCGACGAGGGCATCACCGGCCTGGGTGAGACCTGCCTCGGGCCGGCCACGGTCGAGGCCCACCTGCACGAGACCGTCGCGCCGTACCTGATCGGCCAGGACCCGGGCCGGATCGCCGCGCATCGCCGCGGCCTGTACGACGTGTTCGTCGGCTACGAGGGCACCGGGGCCGAGACCCGCGGTAACTCCGCCACCGACGTCGCCCTGTGGGACATCGCCGGGCAGGCGGCCGGCCTGCCGGTGACCGATCTGCTCGGCGGCCGGACCCGGGACTCCATCCGGATCTACAACACCTGCGCGGGCGCCCGCTACGGGCGGGGTAACAAGGGCGCGCTCAAGGCCTCAGACCGCGCCAGCGCCGGGGACCGCGGCCTGCCCGGGGACGAGGCGCCGGGACGCTACGAAGACCTCCAGGCTGCCATCGAGCGGCCGGGTGAGCTCGCGGCCGATCTGCTCGCCCACGGCATCAGCGGGATGAAGATCTGGCCGTTCGACCAGTACGCGGCGGCCACCGGCGGCCAGGACATCCGGCCGGACGACCTGCGGGCCGGCGTTCGGGTCATCGAGCAGATCCGCGACGCCGTCGGCGACGCCATGGATATCCACCTCGAACTGCACGCGGTCTGGCATCTGCCCGCGGCGGTGCGGATCGCCAAGGCGGTCGAGCCGCTCAACCCGTACTGGTTCGAGGACGCGGTCAAGGCCCATGACCTCGACGCCGCCGCACGGTTCGCGGCCGCAACCACCGTCCCCACGGCCATGGGCGAGACGCTGGCCGGACGGTGGACCTTCCGGCGTCTCATGGAGACCGGGGCCGCGCGGATCATCATGTTCGACATCGGCTGGGCCGGGGGCCTCAGCGAGGCCAGCGCGATCGCCACGCTGGCCGAGTCGTACGAGCTGCCGGTCGCCCCGCACGACTGCACCGGGCCGGTCGTGCTGACCGCGTCCACCCACCTGGCCACGAGCGTGCCGAACGCCTTGGTCCAGGAGACCGTGCGGGCCTACTACCTGGGGTGGTACGGCGACATCGTCACCACGCTGCCCGCCATCGCCGGCGGCCAGATCGCACCGCCGCCGGGGCCCGGTCTGGGTACCTCGCTGCGCCCGGAACTGCTCACTCGCCCCGACGCCTTGATCCGCACCACCACCGCTGCTGACCTGGCCTGACGGCACCAGGCAGGGGCTACCAGTCGAGGCTGCCGCCAGCGTTCATGGCCAGGTTGCCCCCGTCCACCGGGAGCATGATCCCGGTGACCATGGACGCCGCCGCCGAGGCCAGGAACAGCACCGGCCCGACGATTTCGGGCGGCTCCCCCAGCCGGCCGAGGGGGATGCCGGAGATCGCGCGGGACACCAGCCCGGAGTGCGCGGGATCGGCCATCTGGCCTGCCCACCACTCGTTGATGAACTGGCAGGGCAGCACGGCGTTGACGCGGATGCCGTGGTGGGCCCACACGAAGGCGTGCTCGCGGGTCAGCTGCACGACCCCGCCCTTGGCCGCGCTGTAGGCCAGGTTGCCCCGGCCCAGGGCGCTCACCCCGGCGGTCGAGGCGAAGTTCACGATGCTGCCGCCCCGGCCGACCGCGATCATGCGGGTGGCGGCGGCCCGGGAGCACAGAAAGTAGCTGGTGAGGTTCGAGGCCAGTGAGTAGTTCCAGTCCGCCAGCGGGTAGTCCTCGGCCGGGTGACGCTCGACCGGCGCCGAGATCGCGTTGACCAGGATGCTGACCGGCCCGAAGGCCGCGTCGACCTCGGTGAACACCTGGCCGACGGCGTCCTCGGAACTCAGGTCGGCTTCAAACCCGGCCGCCCGGCCCCCCGCGTCGGTGATCGACTGGCTGACCCGTTCGGCGTTGGCCTGGCGCAGGTCCACCACCACGACCGAGGCCCCGGCGTCGGCCAGTCCCTGGGCCACCACGGCCCCCAGCGCACCTCCCCCGCCGGTGACAACGGCGGTCTGGCCGGACAGGTCGAACAACGCAGGCAGATCGGTCACGAGGACTCCCGGGGGTTAGCTCAGCGCGGCCAGCAGGTCGTCGAGGGCGTTCAGGTTGTGCGCGCTGACCACGGCGTCGCAGAAGGGCCAGGCGGCGGCCATGCCCCCCACCTCGGGCCGGTAGCGCGGGGACTGGGTGCGAGGGTTGGCCCACACGACCCGGTAGGCCAGGCGGGCCAGCCGGGCCATCTGCTGCCGGAGCAGTTCGGGATCCCCGGTCTCCCAGCCATCGGAAATGATCAGCACCACCGCCCCGCGGGCCATGCCGGGGGCGCCGTAGCGGTCGTTGAACTCCTTGAGCGCGGCGCCGATCCGGGTTCCGCCCGACCAGTCGGGGGCGGCCTCGCCCGCCTTGACCAGCATGGTGTCCGGGCTGCTGGCGGCCAGCGCCGGGGTCAGCCGGGTCAGCCGGGTGGCGAAGCTGAACAGCTCGGGCCGGCTGCGGGCGCCCCGCTGCTGAGCCTGAGCCGCCCGCGACTGCGCGCCGTACAGCACGTACATGAGCAGGAGCAGGGCCCGGGCGTAGGGCTCCATGGAGCCGGAGATGTCACACAGCACCACCAGCCGGCGCGGCCGCACCACCCGGGCCTGCCGGGACAGCCGGATGACCTCACCGCCGTACCGGCGGGCCTGGCGCATGGTCCGGCGCAGGTCGGGCCGGTTACCCTGCCGCGATCCCCGGTACCGGCGGGTGCGCCGGGGCGGGATGGCCAGGGTCAGGTTCCGCATGAGCAGGACCAGCTGGGCCAGCTCGGCCGCGGAAAGCTCGGTGAAGTCGCGGCCCCGCAGCCGTTCGGCGGCCGACGCGGCCCGCTGAAAGGCCTGGCTCTCGGGCAGATCATCATCATCGGAATCCGAGGATGAGCTGGCTTCGGTGATCTGTATCCCGGTGGTCCAGCCGTCGGCCGTGGCGGGCGGCATGGCCGCCGACGCCGGCGAGTTGTCCCCGCCCATGCGCGGGAACCCGGGCTGGACCGGCGGCAGCTGGGCTCCGAGCGGCGAAAGGCTGCCGAAGATCGCCGCGAAGACCCGGTCGAAGGTGGGCATCTGGCTCGGGTCGGACACCATCGTGGCCAGGGCGCAGGCCCGCAGCTCGGCCAGGGACGTGGCGTTCATGACGGTCATGGCCCGGGCCAGCCGCTCGCAGCGGTCCGGCCCGACGGGCAGGCCCGCGGTGTGCAGGGCCGCCCCGAACGCCGCCGCCGTGGCCCCAATCTCAGTCAAGGGTGGCGACCACCGTAGCCAGCCCGGACTGGCGCACCGTCTCTTCGTCCTCGGGATACTTCAGGACCGTGCTCAGCGTCTGGTTGGCCACCGGTACGGCCAGCTCCCGCTCACCGAACACGCTGATCGCGAACGCCCAGGCGATGGCCTCGGAGATGCCCGGCGGCTTGGTCAGGTCCAGGGCCCGCAGCCGCTGCACCGCGGCCGCGACCTGGCCGGCCAGCCGCTCCCCCGAGGCCGGCACCCGGCGGCGGATGATCTCGGTGACCAGGGCCGGGTCCGGGTAGGCGATCCAGTGGTACAGGCAGCGCCGCTTGAGCGCGTCGTGCAGGTCACGGGTCCGGTTCGAGGTGAGCACCACCACCGGGGGCAGCGCGGCGTGCTGGGTGCCGAGCTCGGGAATGGTGACTGCCGACTCGGCCAGCAGCTCGAACAGGAACGCCTCGAACTCGTCGTCGGCCCGGTCGACCTCGTCGATGAGCAGCACCGCGGGCCGCGGGCCGGGATGGAGCAGCGCGGTCAGCAACGGCCGGGACAGCAGGTAGTCCCGGGAGAACAGGTCCTGGTCCCGGATGTGCTCCCCGGCCGCCTCGGCCAGCCGGATGGCCAGCAGCTGGCGCGGATAGTTCCACTCGTACAGCGACTCAGACGCGGTGATGCCCTCGTAGCACTGCAGCCGCACCAGCGGCGTGTCCAGCGCCGTGGCCAGCGCCTTGGCCGCCTCGGTCTTGCCGACCCCGGGTTCGCCTTCGAGCAGGATGGGCTGGCCCATCCGGACCGCCAGGAACAGCGCCGCGGACAACTGGTCACCGGCCAGGTAGCCAGATCCATCCAGAGCCTGCGTCAGCGTCCCGACCTGAGGAAACCGGACGTCCAGATCATCAGTCACAGTGGCCCATTTTACTTCGGGCCGGTCGCGGGGCTGAGCCGCCCGGGGGTGTCCTGGTAGTCTCAATGTGACTACCAATGCTCTCCGGAAAGGCGCATATGACCGCCGAGACGACCGGTGCCGTGCCGTGGCCCGATCAGGAGTCGCGGCCGGTGTCACGTGCGGTCCAGCCGGTGATCGGGGTGCTGGCCGACGGTATCCCGTACTACGCGCCGATCGGCGAGATCGTCTCGGACGGCACCACCGTCACCTGCCATCTGTGCGGCCGGTCGCTGAAGTCGGTGTCGGCTCACCTGCGGGTGCACGGCTGGACCAAGGCAGCCTACTGCGAGGTCTTCGGCCTGGAACGGGGCCAGTCGCTGGAGGGTGACCAGACCAGCAAGCGCCGGGCGGCCTCGTTCGCGCCCCGGCTGATCTTCGACCCGGCCATCCGGGCGGGCAGCGCGGCGGGGCGCCAGCGCGCCGCCGCTGGTGAACTGGCCCGGGACGCGGCCCGGGCCAGCACCGGCCGCCCGAGGCCTGAGCAGCGCCGCCGCAAGGCCTCCCGGGCCGCGGCCGCTGCGTCCAGTGCGGCGGCGGTGCGGGCCAACCAGGAACGTGCCGCCCGGCACCGGGCCGAGGTGGCCGCCCGGGTGGCCAGCGAGCAGGGCTATCCCACCCTCGGCGCGTACGTGCAGGCCCGGGCGGCCTCGGGGGCCAGCCTGGCCGCGATCAGCCGGGAAGCCGGGCTGAACAAGGACTGGCTGTACCGGCACCTGGCCGAGCTGGACCCGATGGTCGCGGCGGCGGTCCGGCAGGCACCATCCGATCGGGACGGCCCCCGGTGGGTCCAGGCGGTGACGGCACTGGGCTTTGCCGATGTGCCGAGCTACCTGCGTGACCGGCACCTGGTCCGGCACCAGACGGTCAGCGCGATCGGCGGCGAGCTCGGCCTGTCGAACCACGCGGTAACGGCCGCCCTGGCCCGGCACGGCCTGGCCCGCACCGCACACGCGGGCCAGCGGAACGCCGTCCAGGAACGGGCGGCGCAGCTGGCGGCCGTCCTCGGCGTGGACAGCGTGCCGGGTTACGTGGCTGAGCGCCGGGCCGCGGGCTGGACCTGGCAGGCCATCGCGGCTGAATGTGGCCAGCCTGCGTCGTGGCTCCGCCGCCAGTCCGACCGGCCCGGCGCCTGACTACGGGGTTTACTTGCGCCGGCGGCGCCAGATCAGGACGCCACCCAGTACCGCCAGCAGCGCCACGGCCGGGGCCGCGATCCGCTTGAGTACTGGCAGACCGGCCACCTGGAGCAGGTTCAGCGAGTCTTCGCCGGTCGCGGGCGCCGGCGTAGGCGCAGGCCTCGGCTTAGGCACCTCGGTGGGCGTGGTGCTGGCCGGGGCACTGGTGGTGCTGGTCGCCGGGCTGGAGTGAGCGGTGGCCTGCATCGCAGGCTCGGGCACCGCAGGCTCGGCCGCGGCCGGTTCCGGGGCCGAGCCGTTCCCGGTCGCCAGCATGTCGGCCAGGTTGTTGGCGAAGATGCCGATCAGCTTGGCGCTGACGTCGGCCATCACACCCCGCCCGAACTGGGCCGGACGGCCGGTCACGTTCAGCGAGGTGTGCACGGTCACCTCGGTCTGGTCGCCCTCGCCGTGCAGCTCGGAGCGGACCGTGGCTGAGGCGGTGCCCGCGCCCCGGGTCTCTTTGCCGGACGCCTCCAAGGTGACGACTCCGGCGTCCCGGTCCCGCTCAGTGAACCGCGCGGTGCCGGCGTAGGTCATCGAGACCGGGCCCAGCTTGACCTTGATCTTGCCCTTGATTTCGTCGCCCGCCACCGAGTCGAGGGTGGCGCCCGGCATACAGGGCGCCACCCGCTCGACATCCAGCAGCACATCCCACGCCTGATCCTCGGGGACCGGGACCGTGAACGAGTGCTCTAGCTCCATTC
>DATDIH010000356.1:0-14599 GCA_036521155.1 Streptosporangiaceae bacterium | reverse complement strand
TCGGTTTGGGTGTAGATGATCGTGGCCATCTCGTTGCTAGCTCCTGCTCTCTGGGATTCTTCTCGACGTCAAGCTACCTCGTGGCCCACCCCGACCACCAATCAACCCACGCAAATAGCCGGGACCGTAAGCGGGGCCCGGTCCGGCGCTCGGCGGTCAGAAGCCGCGGAAGTCGGGGTGGCCGTGGTGCCACCACACCAGCACCACCTTGCCGACGATGGTCGAGCCCCGGATCGGTCCCCAGTACCGGCTGTCGCAGGAGATGGCCCGGTTGTCGCCCAGCAGGTAGAACTGGCCGGCCGGGACCCGGTAGGGGTGGGCGCGGCTGGCTATCGGCGGACCGAGCGGGTCGCGGGGCGGCAGGTAGGACTCGGTCAGCGGCCGGCCGTTCACGTAGACGTGGTTGCCGGACGAATAGATCGTCTGCCCGGGCAGCGCGATGACCCGCTTGACCAGGTCGCCTCGCTGCGGGCCGGGACAGTGATCCAGCGGCGGGTGGCTGAACACCACGATGTCGCCCGCGTGCACGTCGGACCAGGTGAAGAACGCCTTCTGCACCACGATGCGGTCGTATACACCGAGGGTCGGGACCATGGACGCGGACGGAATCCAGAAGCTCTGGAACACGAACGTCCGCACCAGCAGGGCTACCAGCACTGCGGCCAGTATCGTGATCGCGGCCTCGGCCAGGGTCCGGAGCCGCCGCCGTCGCCGGTCAGGGCCCGGGCGGCCCGGGCCGGCCTCGGCGGGGCCGGCGTCAGCAGGAGCGGCCATGAGCGGCGGCCGGGATGACCAGCCGCGGCTGTCCCCGGTCCGGGGTCAGCGCGGGAACCGTGGCCGGCGAGCTGGGGCGGCAGTGGGTGCTGGCCCGGCTCGTGCTGGCCGCGCGGGCGGGCCCGGCCGAGGCCAGCAGCCCGGTCGAGACGCCCAGCGCACCGGCCGCGACCAGCAGCGCGCAGGCCACCGCGCTCACGCGCCGGCCGGGGCGCGGCGTCAGCCACTCGCGCCCGGCGCCAGCCAGGTAGCTGCCGGCGACCGCGGCGGCCGGGGTCCCGTCCCTGATGAGCAGCGCGGCCAGCTCGGCGGCCTCGTCGCCGTGCCGCCGCCGCCAGCGCGCCGGGTAACACCGCAGGACGGTGTGAACCAGCCGGGGAGCCGGAGGGCCGTCCATCAGATGCCGCCCAGTTGCAGCCGCAGCCGCCCGGCCGCGCTGACCCGCTCCAGCGAGTCGAGGTGCACGCGCAGGGCGGCGGCTCCCGGCCTGGTGATCTGGTAGGGGTGGCGCCGGTCGTCAGCGGGCAGCGACTCGATCAGGCCGAGCCGCTCGAGCCGGTCCAGCGCGCCGTAGAGCGTGCCCGGCCCGAGCTCGACCCCGGCCAGCTCCTTGATGTCCTGGATCAGCGCGTATCCGTGCTTGGGCCCGTCGGCCAGGCTGACCAGGATCAGCACCGAAGCCTCGCCGGCCCGCCGCAGCACGTCCGGCTCGGCCTGGCCGTCCCGTTTGCCTATCGCCATCGACCCTCCTAATACGTTGGCCAATATATCAGCCAACGTAATAGAGGAGCCAGGCCCGACGACGAGCTAGACGAACAGGGGGTCGGCCGCGGTCCGCTGGTAGAGCTCGCTCATGGCCACGTCGTCGGGTGCGTCGGCGAGGCGGCTGGCCGCGTCCAGGACCTTCGGGAGCAGGTTCACGTCGCCGACGCTGCACAGGAAGGTGCCGGTGCGGCCCAGGGCCCACCAGACGGCCAGGTCGATGTCGGCCTG
The DNA here is from genome assembly GCA_036521155.1 of Streptosporangiaceae bacterium. Taxonomy (GTDB): domain Bacteria; phylum Actinomycetota; class Actinomycetes; order Streptosporangiales; family Streptosporangiaceae; genus Bog-532. The sequence goes on along the minus strand of DATDIH010000356.1, from coordinate 12,832 downwards.
CTCGGTGAGCGGCTCGTACCAGGTGGCGGTGGTGTGCTCGCGGCCGGCCCAGGGGCGTAGGGCGATCGACTTGATCGTCTGGACCGCGACCCGCTTCTGCCGGCAGGTGTCGTAGAGGGCGTTGAAGTTCTCGGCGTAGTAGTGGTTGGCCATGGTGACGTAGTTGTAGGGCAGCAGCACCGAGTCGAAGTCGAACCGGTCCAGGCTGCGCCGGTGGGTGGCGGCGATCTGGCTGCCGTGGCCGGTCACCCCGATGTAGCGGATGAGGCCCTGGTCGCGGGCCTCCAGGGCGGCTTCGAGGGCGCCGCCCGGGCTCAGCGCGATGTCCCACTCGATCGGGTCGGCCAGGGCGTGCAGCTGCCAGAGGTCGACGTGGTCGACGCCCATCCGGTCCAGGGAGCGGTGCAGCTCCTCGCGGGCCTTGGCCGCGGTGCGCTGGTCGCCCTTGGTGGCCAGGAAGAAGCGGCCCGGCTCGCGCTGCAGCCAGGGCCGGATACGCACCTCGGCGTCACCGTACTCCGAGGCCACGTCCAGGTGGTTCACCCCGTACTCGAGCAGGACGTCCAGCGTCTGGTCGGCGGTCCGCTGGTCGACCTGGGCCAGCGATGCCCCGCCGAAGACCACGCGGGTGCTCTGGTGGCCGGTGCGTCCGAACTCTGCCTGTGCGATGGGCATGAGACCTCCCGGGGTAGCCGAGACCGATGTGTACAGTCCGAATCCTATGATCGAGGGTGTGGCTGACGACCTTGAGGCACTGGCCGGCCGGCTGACCGGAAGCCTGGCCAGCCTGGACAGCGCCCTGATCGCGTTCTCTGGCGGGGTGGACTCCTCGCTGGTCGCCGCGCTGGCGGCCCGGGCCCTCGGGGACCGGGCCCTGGCCGTGACCGCGGTCTCGCCCGCGCTGGCCGCGGGCGAACTGGACGGGGCCCGGTCGGTGGCCGAGGCGGTCGGCATCCGGCACGAGGTGATCAGCACGGCCGAGCTGGAGCGCGAGGACTACCGGCGCAACGACCAGTTCCGCTGCTACTACTGCAAGACCGAGCTGTACGACCGGCTGGCCGTGGTGGCCGGGCGGCGGGGCTTCGCGGCCGTACTGTCCGGGGCCAACGCCGACGACACCGGCGACTGGCGGCCGGGCCTGCGGGCCGCGGCCGAGCACGGGGTCCGCCATCCGCTGCTGGAAGCCTCGGTGGGCAAGGCGCAGGTCCGGGCGCTGGCCCAGCGGCTCGGGGTGCCCAGCGCCAGCAAGCCCGCCTCCCCCTGCCTGGCCTCGCGGCTGCCCTACGGCACCGCGGTCAGCGCCGGCGTGCTGGCCCAGGTCGACCGGGCCGAACTGAGCCTGAAGCAGCGCGGCTACACCGAACTGCGGGTGCGGCACTTCGGCGAGCTGGGCCGGGTCCAGCTCGGCGCGGCCGAACTGCCGCGGGCGGCCGACCCGGACGAGCACGCGGCCATACTGGCCTGCGTCCGGGCCGCGGGCTACCAGCGGGCGGAGATCGACGAGCAGCCGTTGCGGTCCGGTTCGCTGAACCTCGACATCACCCCGGTCCGCCATGCCGGCTGAGGAGCCGGACCTGCCCACCGGAAAGGCGGCTGGGCCGGAGGGCGTTCCGCTGGGCGAGTTCGCACTGCTGGACGTGGATCGCCGGCGGCGGACGGGTGTCCCGGAAGTGGTGTTCGGTGAAGGTAAGACCCCCGGGCAGATCTTCGCCCTGCTGGCCGAGCTGCGGGCCCATGATCCGGAGGCACCGGCCCTGGCCACCCGCTGCCCGGCGCCCGTACTGGACGGCGCGGCCAGCCGCTTCCCCGGCCAGGCCGTGCACACCGATCCCGTGGCGGGCACGGTCGCGGTCGGGGCCCTGCCGCCCGCGCGCGGCCGGGTGCTGGTCCTGACCGCCGGGACCACCGACCTGAGGGTGGCCAGGGAGTGCACGGCCACCCTGGCCGTGCTGGGCGTCCACGCCGACCTGCTGGCCGACGTGGGCGTGGCCGGGCTGGGACGGCTGCTGGCCCGGCTGGAGGACCTGCGCGCGGCCGAGTGCGTGGTGGTGGTGGCGGGCATGGACGGCGCCCTGCCCAGCGTGGTCGCCGGGCTGGTCAGCGTGCCCGCCATCGGGGTGCCGACCAGCGTCGGCTACGGCGTGGCCGCGGGCGGCCTGGCCGCCGCGGCCAGCATGCTGGCCTCCTGCAGCCCGGGCCTGGCCGTGGTCAACATCGACAACGGGTTCGGGGCCGCCGTGCACGCGGCCAAGATCATCCGCGCGGTCCACCGGTGACGGCACCGGCGGCCGGCCCGCCGGGGGCCGCCTACATCGACGCGACCGCCGGGGTGGCCGGCGACATGCTGCTGGCGGCCCTGCTCGACGCGGGCGCGGACACCGGCCGGGTCAGCGCCGCCATCGCCTCGCTGGGGGTGCCCGGCCTCGGACTGCGGACCGCGACCGCCCGCCGGGGTGGCCTGGCCTGCCTGCGGGCCGTGATCACCACGCCCACGGTGACCGACCGGGAACGGCACCTGGCCGACGTGCTCGGGCACCTCGAGGCCAGCGACCTGCGCCCGGCGGCCCGGGACCTCGCGGCCCAGGTGTTCCGGCTGCTGGCCGAGGCCGAAGGGGCCGTGCACGGCGAGCCGCCGGAGAATGTGCACTTCCACGAGGTGGGCGCGTTCGACTCCATGGCCGACGTGGTCGGGTCGGCGGCCGCGCTGGACGACCTCGGGCTGCTGGAGCCGGGCGCCGTGGTCAGCTGCTCGGCGCTGGCCGCGGGCAGCGGCACGGTCAGCAGCCGCCACGGCCCCCTGCCGGTGCCGGCTCCGGCCGTGCTGGGCATCGCGGCCGCGGCCGGGCTGACCCTGGCCGGCGGCGACCTGGCCGGCGAGCGGACGACCCCGACCGGGGCCGCGCTGCTGGCGGCGGCGGCCACCCCCGGCGGGTTCCCGGCCATGACCGTGCGGGCGGTGGGAACCGGCGGCGGCGGCCGCGACACCCCGGACCGGCCCAACATCACCCGGGTCGTCGTCGGGGCGGTAGCCGGCCTGGTGTCGAGCACCGCCCCGGACCGGCGCGAGGAAGAGGTCACCGTGGTCGAGACCACGGTGGATGACCTGGACCCGCGGATCTGGCCTTCAATATTGCAAGCGGTCAGAGCGGCCGGAGCCTGGGACTGCTGGTGCACTCCGATTATCGGACGGCACGGGCGGCCGGGGCAGGTGCTGACCGCGCTCTGCGCCGAGCCGGTCCGGCCCGCGGTGGCGGCGGCCATCTTCGCCCACACCGGGACGCTGGGCGTCCGCTGGTCGCGGATGAGCCGGCTGACCGCCGCCCGCCGGGCGGTGCCGGTGGAAGTGGGGCCAGCCGACAACCGCCAGGTGGTGACGGTCAAGGTGGCCGATACCACCGGCGGTGCCGGCGGCTTGGCGGGCTTCGGCACGGCCACGGCCGAGCTGGCCGAGGCGGAAGCGGCAGCCCGGGCGCTGGGCTGGCCGGTGCGGGCGGTCTGCGAGGCCGCCGTGGCCCAGTACCGGGCCACGGCCGGCGTCTCACAGTGACCGGCTACCTGTTACTTCAGGGTGAAGCTGGCGATGCGCAGGTCGCCGGTGAAGACCAGGTAGACGTCGTGGATGCCGGTGGCCCCGGTCAGCCTGGTGCTGGTGCTGGTGTAGCGGTAGATGCCGCCGGTGCTGGACACGGTGGCGGTGCCGATCACCGGGCCGGTGGCCGGGTTGTCGAGGCGGAGCTGGATCTGGGCCGAGCCCGGCGTGCCCTTGGCGACCTGGGCGGTGAAGGTGGCCGGGTGGTCGCGCAGGTCCGAACCGGCGAACTTGATCCACTGGCCGGGCGCGGTGGCCCCGACCGCGGTGCCGCTGGCCTTGGACTGATCCACCAGCTGGGCGCCGGAATAGTCGTCGAAGTTCTCGGCCGGGGTCGCGACGGCCAGATCCCGGGGCGGGATGACCGCACCGTTCACCTGGAGCGTGGCGTGAGCGGCGGGGCCGGCCGAGGAACCGCCGGCCATCAGGTCGAACGGGGACCGCTCCACCACCCACTTGCTCCTGGTCACATCCCAGAACGCCAGGTCCCCGGCCTTGACCTGGAACGGCACGGCTTTGGTCTGGCCGGGAGCCAGGTCGACGTTGGCGAAACCAATCAGCTTCTTCAGCGGCTGCCTGACCCGGGAACGCTCCTGGTGGGCGTAGAGCTGGACCACGTCGCGGCCCGGCCGCGAGCCGGTGTTGGTCACATCGACGGTGGCGGTGACCTGCCCGTTCCCGGACATCTGCGGCTGGGAGAGCCGGAGCTGACCGTAGCGGAACGTGGTGTAGGACAGGCCGTAGCCGAACGGGTAGAGCGTGGGCTGGCTGGAGTACATGTAGGTCTGGCCGGACTTGATGATGTCGTAGTCGTTGATGCTGGCCACCTCCGACTGCGACTGGGGCCAGGTCTGGGTCAGGTGCCCGGACGGGTCGTAGTCGCCGAACAGCACGTCGGCCAGGGCATGGCCGGTCTCCTGGCCGGCGTGAGTGGTCCACAGCACCGCCGGGTCGTTGGCCTGCTCCCAGTTGATCGTGGTGGGATAGCTGTCCTCGACCACGACCACCGTGTGCGGGTTGGCCTTGGTCACCGCTTCCACCAGGGCTTCCTGGCTGTCGGCCAGGTTCATGTCGGTGCGATCGTGGTCCTCGCGGCCGTTGATGAACGGCATCGAGCCGACCACCACCACCGCCGTGCCGGCGCTCTTGGCCGCCTGCACGGCGCTGTCGATTCCGCTCGTCACCACGTCCTTGTCGAAGTGGGCGGCGGCGGCCGGGGTGGAGGCGCCGAGGGTGAGCGAGCCGTCCGGGGCCACCGTGGCGTACACGTTGGGCCCGAACCAGCTTTCGGCCGAGTCGTAGCCGGCGTACTGCAGCACGTAGGTGCCGTCGGGCTGCGGGTCCAGCTTGAACATCTGCTGGACGTACCAGCCGTTCGGCTGGGTCTGATCGTTGACGAAGCCGCCGTTTTCGTAGTTGACGTACTTGCCGTTGGCCACGGCGCGCAGGGTCAGGATCCCGCTCCCCCAGCCGAACGTGTCGAACTGCGTGGCCGGATCGGCGGTGGCGGCCGTCTCGGCCAGCTTGGCGCCGCTGGCACCGGTGCCCGCGGTCACGTACTTGCCGGTGGCGGCGTCCTTGAGCGCGACGCGATCGACGCCCTCGGTGCCGGTGACGGTCGCGCCCGCGCCGAGGCGCTGGGTGATGCCGTCCAGCGGGGTGACCTGGTACGGCAGGTTGCCGCTGTACCAGTCGTTGTACAGGGTGTTCTCCAGCGGCCCGATGACCGCGACCTTCTTGGTGGCGGCCGGGCTCAGCGGCAGGGTCTGGTGGTCGTTCTTGAGCAGGACCATGGCCTGGTCGGCGGCCTGGCGGGACAGCGCGCGATGGGCGGGGTCGTCGATCACGCTGGGGGTGATCTTGGCGTACGGGTTGAGACCGGGCGGGTCGAAGTCACCGAGGCGGAACCGGATCGACAGCACGTCGGATACGGCCTTGTTGATGTCGGTCGTGGTCAGCAGCCCGTCGTTCAGCGCCGCGGTGACCGCGTTGACGGTGATCGAGGAGTCGGTGTTGTCGGCGGTGAAGCTGTCGATGCCGGCCTTGATCGCGGCCGCGTCCACGTGCTCCAGGTCCGGGTAGTAGTTGTCGTCACCGGCACCCGGCAGCAGGTTGTCCGGCGCCCCGGCGTCGGTCACGTTCATCAGCGGCTGGGCCGACCAGCTGCGCTCGAGGCCGTTCAGGTCGGGGTCCACGGTGTTCGGCCGGCCGTTCACCTCGTTGTAGGAGGCCATCACGCCGGTGGCCGCGCCGGCCTCGAGCGGCCCGCGGAACGCGGCCCGGTCGTACTCCTGCAGCACCCGGGGCGGCACCTCCGACGAGCTGACCGTGCGGTTGACCTCGTTGTTGTAGGCCAGGTAGTGCTTCAGGGTCGGCGCCGCCTGCAGGTAGCGCGGGTTGTCGCCCTCGATGCCCTGGCCGTAGGCGGTGGCGATGGCCGAGGTGAGGTAGGGATCCTCCGAATAGCCTTCCTCGTTGCGCCCCCACAGCGGGTTACGGAGCAGGTTGACCACGGGTGCCCACAGGTTGAGCCCCCAGACGGTCGGGTTCTCCGCGTTGTAACCGCGCGCGTCCTGCCCAACCGCGTTGCCGACCTGGTTGATGAGGGCCGGATTCCACGTGCTGGCCAGGCCGACCGCCTGCGGGAACGAGGTGCCGTCGGAGTCGACCACGTTCCCGTTGTCGTTGAGATCATTCGACCAGGCCACCCCGTGCAGGGCTTCGGTGCCGGTCTTGAACCCCGGGATGCACAGCGGTGCCCCGATGGCGGGCTGGTACTGGTGCAGGAAGCCGATTTTCTGGGCGGTCGTCAGCCGGCCGATCAGGTCGTTGATCCTGGTCTTCATGGCCAGGTGCGGGTTGCGGAACGGCAGGCTGGGGTCGCACGCGGCCGCGCGGGCCGGCCCGGCGGTGGCCGTGGTCGCGGCCACCGCGGTGAGCGGGGTGAGGGAGAGCGCGGCCGCGGCCACCACGGCGTAAAGCTTTGATCTGCCAGGCACGGCAGGACCTCCGAATCGCCTCGGTGCGTTCCAGTGTCAGCCTGCTACGGAAGTTGGTGTTTCGAAGCGCTTCGATTCACCTGAATCGGACACTAACGCTCATCCGCGGCGATTGTCTACCGGGCAGCCGTGCTGCCGCGGACGGTGAGGGACGGCGGGATCAGGCGTACCTTGCCCTCGGTCCCGTCCTCGCCGCTGGTCATCCGGTGCACGAGCAATTCGACGGCGCGGTGGCCGAGTTCGGCGGCCGGGATCGTCACCGACGTCAGCCGGGGGGCCGTCTGCTCGGCGACCTGATCCGGGCACAGGGCCACGACCGAGATGTCGTCCGGCACCGCCCGCCGGTGGCTGCTCAGCAGCGACATGAGCGGCGGGATGACGGCTTCGTTCTGCACGATGAGCCCGGTGGTTTCCGGACGGTCTTCCAGGATCTTTTTCAAGGTGGCGGCCACCGCCTCATAGCTGCCCTCACACGGGCGGTGGACCAGGTCGACGTCCCCGGCCGCCGCCCGTATCCCCCGCAGCGTGCGCTCGGCGAAACCGGTGCGCCGGGTGTACACGGCTTCGGCCTCGCCGATGAAGGCCAGCACACGGTGGCCGAGCCCGGTCAGGTGCTCCACGCACAGCCGGCCCGCCGCGGCGAAGTCAAGGTCAACGCAGTCCAGCCCGGCCGGGGCGGCCGGGACCCCGATCGCGACCGCGGGGACGCCGCTGTTCCGGGCCGCCTCGATCCGGTCGTCGGCCAGGCCGATGTCGGTGAGGATCACCGCGTCGGCCCGCGAGGTGGACGCCACCCGCCGGATGCCTTCGGACCCCTCGGCGGCGGTCAGCAGCAGCACGTCGTAGCCGAACGCGCGCGCCCGGGTGGTCACGGCGATGGCGATCTCCATCATGACCGGCACGTACAGGTCGCCGCGCAGCGGCAGGGCCAGCGCCAGGACGTGGGCCTGGCTGCTGGCCAGGGCGCGGGCGCCCGCGTGGGGCTGGTAGTTGAGGGCCTCGATGGAGCGCCGCACCCGGTCCTTGGTCGCCTGCGACACGGACCGCTTCCCGCTGAGCACGTACGAGACCGTGCTGGCGGCGACGCCGGCGTGCCGGGCCACGTCAGCAAGGGTTGCCATCGCCGTCCTCTCTCCGGAGGACGATATCGCGGCGGCGGTCCCTCAGCCCGGCCTCCGGGCTAGACCCGGGTGGCATCCCGCTGACCGGCGTAGGCTCGCGCGGGTGGAGGAGACAGGGTCGGCACCCGGACCGCCCGGAAAGCCGGTCCGGATTCGCGTCCGCGAGGCCGGCGACCTGGACCTGTGCGTGCAGGCGCTGGCGGCCGGGCATGAGACGAGTGGCTATCCGACGAACTGGCCCGCGGACCCGGTCCGGTGGCTGACCCCGGACGGCATCGCCTGCGCGTGGGTGGCCACCACGGCGGCGGTGCCGGTCGCGGGTCATCTGGTCCTGCGGCAGCCGGACGCCGGCCTGCCCGGGGGGTCAGCGGCGGAGGTGAGCCGGCTCTTCGTCGCCCCGGCCGCGCGCCGCCAGGGGGTGGCGCAGGCGCTGCTGGACCAGGCGATCGACTGGGCCACGTCGAACCGGCTGGACCTGGTGCTGGACGTGACCGATGAACTCCGGCCGGCCCGGGCCCTGTACGAGCGGGCCGGGTTCCAGCTGACCGGAACGAAGGTCGCGGACTGGACCGCGCCCGGTGGGCAGCCGGTCACGCTGCACCGGTATGTGCGGGCCGGGGCCGGTTACAGGTCGTCTTCCCGGCGGCCGGGGCCGGACGGGTCGAAGTAGCGGTCGTCCTCCCTGATGCGGGCGTCGTCCGCGGCGGCGGCCCGCTTTTCCTCGTCGACCCGGGGGTCGTCGTGCCCGCTGGGCCGCAGCCAGGGGCTGACTCCCCCCAGCGTCCCGCCGCGGCTGTTGCGCCAGGCCAGCACCAGAGCTATGACCCCGACCACCAGCACGATGAAGCCGGCGATGTTCACGTTGATGCCGGGGATGGCGCTCGGCGTGACGGCGAACGCGAAGATCGCGCCGATCGCGATCGCCACCAGGGCCGGGCCGACACGGAGGTTCATGACAGGTAGGTACCCAGCGGGCCGGCGTTCGTCACGCCGACCACTGGATCGTGCCCAGCCGGCTGGCTCCGGACGGTGCCGATCCACGGACCGGCCGCCCCTGGCCGTCAGCTCCGGCCAGGGGCGGTTCCGGCCGCCGGCCTACCGGACGACCGTGTCGGTGGCGGGCTCGCGTGGGCGGTCGGCGTGGCCGGGCCACCAGACCCGGTTGCCGATCAGGGCGGTCAGGCTGGGCGAGAAGAACATCGCCATCACGAACGCGGCCAGCGCGATTCCGGCCGCGACCGCGAACCCGATCTGCTGCAGGATCGTGTTGCCGGCCAGGGTCAGCGACGCGAACGTTCCGGCCAGGATGAGGCCGGCCGCCCCGATCGTCGGCCCCGACTGCCGGATGGCGTGCGCGGCCGCGTCGTGCGGGTTCATCCCGGCTCTGGCTTCCTCGCGCAATCGGGCGATCATGAGGATGTTGTAGTCGGTGCCCAGCGCCACCACGAACAAGTACATGTAGATCGGCAGCAGGAACACCAGCCCCGCCTGGCCGGCCAGGTTCTGGAACACCAGGACCGTGGCCCCCAGGGTCGCGGCGAAGCCGAGCCCCACCGAGACCATCAGGTACCACGGGGCCACCGCGCTGCGCAGCAGCAACCCCAGGATGAGCAGGATGATCACCGCGGCGACCGGGAACACCACCTCATAGTCGTGGTTGACCGCCCGCTGGATGTCGGCGAACACCGCGGTGGTCCCGCCGACCAGCGCGAACGTGCCCGGCGGGGCGGCCGCGTGGGCGTCCGGCCGCAGCTTGTTCTTGAGCACGTTGACGGCGGTGGTGGAGTCCGGGTTGTAGGACAGCGTCACGGTGTACTCGGCGGTGGCGCCGTCCCTGCTCACCGTCGGCTGGGCCACCGCGCCGACCCCCGGCATGGTCTTGAGCTTGGCCCCGTAGGACGTGAGCTCCGACGACGACAGCGAGCCGGAGTTGGTGTGCAGGTAGATCTGGGTCGGGTCGGTCGCCCCCGGCGGCAGCCCCTTCTCCAGGGTCTTCAGCGCGGTCACCGACTCGGCGTTGGACGAAATTCCGGCCGAGGCCAGGTCGAACGTGGGCTTGAAGTTGAACGCCCCGACCGCCAGGGCGATCAGCACCAGGCCGGAGACGAGCGCGAACACCGCGGGCCGCTTCCCGACGGCCCGGCCGACGGCGGCGAACCGGGCCCCCTTCGGCTCCCGCTGCCAGGCCTTCGACGGCCAGAACACCCGCGGGCCCAGCAGCGACACCACCGCCGGGACCAGGGTCAGCCCGGCGACCAGGGTGACGGCCACCGCGATGGCCAGCGTCGGCCCCAGCGACCGGAACAGGCTCAGGGTGGACAGCAGCAGGGCCAGGAACGCGACGATGACCACCCCGGCCGCCGAGGCGATGACCTCGCCGACCCGGTGCACCGCGTTGATCATCGCCTGCTTGGGGTCGTCACCGAGGCGCAGCCGTTCCCGGTAACGGAACATCAGGAACAAGATGTAGTCGGTCCCGATGCCGAACAGCACCACGATCAGCAGCGTGGTGACCGAGTTGTCCGCGTTCAGGTGCAGTGCGTGGTTGACGTCGCTGATCAAGCCGATCGCGACCTCGGCCACGACCCCGATCACGATCAGCGGGAGCACCGCGATGATCGGGGCGCGGAAGATCACGAGCAGCAGGACCAGGATCAGGATCAGCGTGGCCAGGAAGACGATCTGCTCCGCCTTGTTGCCGGACTGCTGGCTGTCCAGTTGCTGGGCCGCCGTCCCGGTCACGCCTTCGGACAGGCCACTCCCCTGGATCAGCGGTTTGATGTCCGCGCGCAGCACCTTGATCGCGTTGCCGGCATCGCTGGAGTCGCTGTTGAGCACCTTGTTGTTCATCGCGACCAGGGCCGGCTGCACCAGCTTGTTGGACGAGGGCTGGCCGGCCTTGACGGCCAGGATGTTCTTGATGTGCTTGGCGTTCAAGGCGGCCGACACCGAGGCCACCTTGGCGGTGTCGGCGCTGGTCAGTTTCCCGCCGTCGGCCCGGGCGAACACGATGATCGCCGCGTCGGCGGTCACGTCGCCCGCCTGCGGGAACGCCTTGTCCTGCAGGCTGGACGCGCGGATCGACTCGTAGTTGCTGGGCAGGAAGCTGGACTCGTTGGTGGTGGTGGGCAGCGCCGGCGCGGTCGCGATGATCGCCACCGCGGCCACCACCCAGAGCGCGATCACCCGCCACGGGTGCCGCACCACCATTCGCCCCAGCCCGGCGAAGAAGCCGCCTCCCCCGTGGTCCGGAGCCCCCTCCGAACTCACCGTCTGGTGCCCGTGCGTCCCCGTCGTGTTGGACACGTGATGGTCCCTTTCCGCTCATGGCATTCGTCACCGCACAGAATGCCGTATCCCGGCGGTCACCGCATAACGCGTTTCCGGCTGGTCGTGAGCCCGGCGTGAGCTGCCGCGAGCCCAGCGTGACCCCGTCGGCCAGCTGGAACTTTGTCCGGCAAAGTTTTGCTGGTAGGGCCTTGCTTTGCGGGACAAAGTGGCGTTTACTTTGTGACATAAAGCTCGGTGTGAGAAAGGGAACACCCGGAGGAGGGATCATGAGCACCACGATGGCTGACAACGGCAGCGACTTCGATCCACGGCAGGCGGCGAGCCTGCTGAACCAGACCACCCGGCAGGCCCGGCGCGAGTTCGAGCCCGACCCCCCGTGGCAGCTGGCGACCAGGGCGGCCATGGCCCTGATCGGGTACGGCGCGCTCTGGCTGACCACGCGCGGCCAGCACCCGTACATGTACCCGACGGCCGCGGCGGCTCCGGCCGGGATCCTGGTCGGCGCCATCAACGTGACCGTGGTCACGGTGGCGGCCAAGCGGGCCAACGCCGGTGTGAGCGGGCGGTCCCGGCTGCGCCCGGCCGAGATCGCGGTCATCACGACGGTCATGGTCGCCGTGTTCGCGGTCATGGGCGTGCTGGCCGGCCTCGGGGTGAGCGACTCGATCGTCTGGGGGATCTACCCGGCGGCCGTGCCGCTGATCGCGGGCGGCTTGACCTGGGCTGGTGTCATGGCGGCGCGGGGCAACCGGCGGGTGGGCGGCACCGCGCTGGCGGTCGCCGCCGTCGGGGTGGCCGCGACGTTCGCCGGGCCGTCCGGGGCATGGCTGGTGGCCGCGGTGGGCGTGTCCGCCGTCCTGCTGGTCAGCGCCGCGATCGTGGCCCGGCAGCACCGGGCCTGACGGTGAGTCATGGCTGACCACGGATTCGACCCGCTGATGCACGAACCGGAGCGGCTGCGGATCGCCGCGACGCTGGCGGCCCTGCCCGCCGGCGACGCGGTGTCCGTCGCCCGGCTGCGGGACATGACCAGGCTTCCCCCAGCGAACCTGGACTCACGTCTGGGTGAGCTGGGCCGGGCCGGGTACGTGCAAACGGACGGCAACGGCGGCGATGCGACCGGGGCCAGCGCCGCCCTCACCGGAAGAGGCCGGGACGCCCTGGACCGGTACGCCACTGCTCTCCGGCAGCCCCGGCGGCCAGGACCGGCCGTGCGCGCGGGCGACGCCGACCGGACCGCGGCCGCCGCGGCCCTGGCCGAGCACTACGCGCAGGGCCGGCTGACCTTCGATGAATTCAGCCTGCGCCTCGAGGCCACGCTGACCGCCAAGACCCACGGTGAGCTGGCCCAGGCGGCCCAGGATCTGCCGGGCTGAGGGCGTAGGTTCGACGGCGTGGACACCTCACCGGCACCGGATGACGGCCCCGTCTTCGCGCTCAACCTGTTCGACCTGGCCGGCAACGACGAGTATCTGGCCTATTCGCGGCGGTCGGCCCGGGAGGTGGCCGCGCACGGCGGACGGGTGGTGGCCCTCGGGCGGTTCCGGGAGTCGATCACCGGCGACGCCGAGCCGCGGCAGGTCATGATCCTGGTCGAATGGGAGTCCCGGGCGGCGTTCGACAGCTACCGCAACGATCCGGCCCTGGCCGACCTGCATCCGCATCGCGAGAACGGCACCTCCGGCTACGTCTGGCAGCTGTTCGACCGGCTGGACGACCTGCGCGGCCTGCTCCTCAGCTAGGTCGCGGCTCAGCTGGCGGCGACTGGCCGGAGCTACCAGTCCAGGTCGGCGGCCAGGAACGGGGTGCCCGCGGGGGCGGCCTTACGGGCG
>DATDIH010000355.1:0-2556 GCA_036521155.1 Streptosporangiaceae bacterium | reverse complement strand
CGGCACCTGCACGACCGGCCGGCCCGGATGCGGGCCAGCCTGGCCACGGCGCTCATGTCCTGGTCCATGCTGGCCGGCCTGGGCCTGGTCTTCGCCCAGCTCACCCAGCTTCAGGCCCTCACCGCGCCTGGTCACCCCGAGGTCCGCTGGGCCTATGCCGTCTTCGATGTCACCCTCGCCACCTCAGCCCTGGTCGCCGGGCTCGGCGGGCTGCCGCTGTGGCTGCTCATGCTGCGCCAGGCGCGGCGCGAGCAGCGGAACCGCGACATGGCGTACCTGTTCCTGCCGGTAATCGCCCCGGTCGCCTACCTGATCGGCCTGATCGTGACGGCCCGGCTGGCCGGCGGCGCGAACGGGGTCAGCCAGGGCTGGTTCGGCGCTGTCACCCTGGCCGGGTTCGCCGCGGCCGCCACCGCGGCCGCCGGCCCCGGCCTGGCCCTGCGCAGGCTGCAGCCACGGGGGCCAGCCCTGCGCCTGGCCGCGACCGCGGCCGGCCTGTCCGCCGCGGTCATGGCGGTCGCGGCTGTGGCCATCGTGGTCACCGTGATCAGCCTGAACCTGTGGGCCCGGCCGTTCGCCGGCTACCACGACGGCACCGTGTCGGGCATCTACCTGGCACTGGTCGTCGTCGCCACGACCGTCACGACGGTGAGCGCCGCGCGCGGCACCCGCGCCGCGCTGGCCCAGCCCTAGCCGGGACCGGTGAGGTGGGCCTGGGCGCACTTGCGGAAGGCCCCCACCAGGCGGCTGCGGTCGCCGGCCCGGGTGGCCAGCACGACGTGGCTCGGCTCGACGCCGTGCAGCGGGATCGTGGTCAGGTCGGGGCGGGGGCTGCCGACGGCGATCCCGGCCGGGATGACGGCCACGGCCTGCCCGGCGGCGATGAGCTCGTTCTTGTCCTCGATGGCCTCGACCAGGGGCCCCTCGGGTGCGGGCTTGCCGTCCGGCCGGGGGTCGATCCGCCAGTAGGCGTTCCAGGCCGGATCGGGCAGCCGGGGGATGGGCTCGCCCGCGATGTCGTCGATGCTGACCGATTCCTTGCCGGCCAGCCGGTGGTCCAGCGGGACCAGCAGCACCCGGGGCTCGTCGTACAGGACCGTCACGTGCAGTCCGTCGGTCCGGATCGGCAGCCGGGTTACCACCGCGTCCACCCGGTGATCGAGCAGCGCCTGGCGCGGCTCGTTCCAGTCCAGGTGCAGAGCCTGCACGTCGGCGTCCGGATGCTCGTGCCTCAGCTGACGCACGGCCGGGGTGACGATGAGGCCGATCGTGTAGCCGATGGTGATCCGGCTGGGCTGGGCGGCCGCCCGGGTGCGCGCGGCGGCCTGGGCGGCTGCCCGCAGCAGCGCCCTGGCCTGCGGCAGGAAGACCTCACCGGCCTCGGTGAGCCGGCTGCCCTGAGGGGTGCGGTCCAGCAGCCGGGCGCCTAGCTGCTGTTCGAGGTGCCGGATCTGCCGGCTCAGGGACGGCTGGGCGACGCGGAGAGATTCGGCGGCGCGGCCGAAATGCCGGTGCTCGGCGACCACGGTGAAGTACCGCACCAGCCGCAGGTCGAGGTCAGCGGGCGGCAAGTCTGGCATCCCATCATCGTAGCTCGTGGTCACAATGAGCTGTGGTGATGCCTGATACGTATTGCGCCGTGCGGAACAGATCCCGGTGCCCACCGCATCCTGGCCGCCTACGGTGAGCCGGTGGACCCGGCCCAGCTAGGACGTCTGCCAGCAGCCCAGGCGGCTGCACCTGACCGTCTGGTACAACCCGTACGCCGAACGGTTGCCGGATCTCCGTCCCGCGCCGCCCAACTCCGCACCCTGTGGCCGGCGCTCCGACCCCGTCACGCCAGGTCGGCCGGCTTGGTCTCAAGGGGCATGAACGCTGCCCTGAACCCGATCAGTAACGCGAAGACCATCCTGCTGACCACCTACAAGAGAGACGGAACGCCGGTCGCGACCCCGGTGAGCCTGGCCTTCGACGGCGAGCGGGCCTTCTTCCGCTCCTACGACAAGGCGTGGAAGACCAGGCGCCTCCACCGCAACCCCGCCGTGCAGGCTGCTCCCGCAACCCTGCGCGGCAAGCCCACCGGCCCCGCCATCCGCGCCCGCGCCACCCTGCTCGACGGCGAACAGGCCCGCCTGGCCGCCCGCGCGCTGGCCCGCCGCCACCGGATTCTCCAGGCCATCCTGGTGCCGACCGCGCACCGCCTGATGCGCTACCGCACCATGCACTACGAACTCACCCCCCGGTAACCCGGGGGGTCATCCCGGCCGGACGGGCGGTCCGTGGCTGTGCAGCACCTTGGTCTTGTCCTTGTTCCACGCGGTGGTCGTCCCGTCCGGGTTCAAGACCAGGGTCCAGCCCCACCGGTGGATCACCACCTGGTGATGGAACGTGCAGAGCAGCACGCAGTCCTTGACCGATGTCGGGCCGCCGTTGGCCTTGTGCCGGGTGTGGTGCACCTCGCACGCCGCGGCGGGCTGGTCGCACCGGCCGGCCCACTGGCAGTGCCGGTCCCGCAGCATGACCGCGCTGCGGATCCCGGCCGGGATGGTCTCGGAG
>DATDIH010000354.1:0-10769 GCA_036521155.1 Streptosporangiaceae bacterium | reverse complement strand
ATCGCCCCCCGGGCCCGGTTCGTGCTGGCCGCGATCGTCCTGCTGTGCGTGGCGGTGGTGACCGCGCTGGGCATCCACTACGCGGGTCACACCGCGGCCGGCCCGCTGGACGCCGCCGTGGACACCTGGGTTCAGGGCCGCCTGGGCATCACCTCGGTTCCGCTCACCGTGCTGACCTGGTTCGGTGACAAGCTGGAGGTCACCGTGATCACGATCGCGGCCGCGCTGGCCTGTGTCCTGGCCCGCTGGTGGCGCGGGGCCGTGCTGGCCCTGCTGTCCGCGCCGGTGTCCGCGCTGCTGACCGAGGACCTTTTCAAGCCGCTCATCGGCCGCACCATCGGCGGCCAGATGATCGGGCCCAGCGGCCACGTCGTCTCGGTGGCTGCGCTGAGCATGCCCAGCGGTCACACCACCGCCGTGTTCACCCTGGCCACCGTGGCCGCCGTCCTGCTCCTGGGCCCGGGCCACCGCGTCCGCTCCCTGATCGTCGCGGCTGCCTACCTGCTGGCCGCCGCGGTCGCCGCGGCCATGATCGCCCAGCACTTCCACTACTTCACCGACGTCATCAGCGGCGCCGCCATGGGTATCGGCACCGTTCTGACCGCCGCCCTCACCATCGACGCGGTCGCTCCGCCCCTGTGGGCCCGCGTCCGCCGCTCGGCCGGCCTGCAACCGCGGGCCACCCCCGGTCCGAACTAGTGCATGAGTTCACCCAACCGAGGGAGACATCATGCGCATGTTCAGACGTCTGGCCGTCGCGGGACCTGGGCGCCGCCGCCTCCGTGCGTTACTGACCCTCACCGGGGCCAGCCACTGGTGGGGCTGGCATCACCCGGTCGGGGGCGGCGAGCATCCTTGCCGCCCCCGGCCGGCCGCGATCTGATGGCCTCGTGAGCGCGATCTGGGTGGGGGCGCGCGCCGAGATCCGGCGGCGCTGGCGGGCCTGGCTGGGTATGGCCCTGCTGATCGGCGTGTTCGGCGGGGTCGTGACCGCGGCTGCCGCCGGGGCCCGCCGTACCGACGACGCTTACGCGCGGTTCGTGACCGCCAACCATGCGGCCCAGTATCTGGTCGAAGACTTCGTGCCCAACTCCGACGCCGCCACCCTGGATCCCGCCGCCGTGGCCGCCCTGCCGTCGGTGGCCGAGGCCGACTCGTTCCGTGTGTACGGGCCGGCCGCCGACGTCGGGTACGTACTCGTCGCCTCGCCCGACGGGCGCGCCTACGGCACCGGTCTCAACCGGCCCAAGCTGCTGCGGGGCCGCCTGCCCGACCCGGCCCGGGCCGACGAGGCCGTCGCCGACTTCACCATGCCTCACACGAGGATCGGCCAGCGCCTCCGCATCCCGCTGGTGGCGTCCCGCCACGGCGACCCGCGCGACCCGGACCTGACCGGCCGCCCGATCTGGACCGCCTTCACCGTGGTGGGCATCGTGGCCGCGCCGGGCCAGTTCCCGCCGCACCCCAGCAACAGCTACTACAACGAGCCGAATTACTACCTGACCCCGGCGTTCTACCAGGCCCACCGGACCTCGGCGGCGGGCTACGAGTTCAGCCTGATCCGGCTGCGCCCCGGCCAGACCGCCCAGGCTGAGCACCAGCTCCAGGCGCTCGGCGGCAAGCAGCAGGTCGGCGTGCAGCAACTCGCCGACCAGGCCCGCGACGTCAACCGCTCCCTCCACCTGGTCGCGGTCGGCCTGTGGCTGCTGGCCGGGCTGCTGGCGCTGGTGGCCGTGCTGGTCCTCGCGCAGTTGCTGGCCCGGCAGATCGCGCTCGACGCCACCGGCTACCCGGTGCTGCACGCGCTGGGCCTGACCCGGCGCCAGCTGGCCGGCCTGACCGTGCTGCGCTGCGCGGCCATCGGCGCCGCCGGGGCCATGCTGGCCGTCGGCGTGGCCATCGCCTTGTCGCCGCTGACCCCGATCGGGGTGGCCCGCACGGCCGACCCGGCTCCGGGCTTCGCTTACGACGTCCCGGTCCTGCTCACCGCCCTGGCCGGGACGATCGCGGTCGTGGTCCTGCTGGCGCTGTGGCCGGCCTGGCGCACGGCCCGGGCCGCGGCCGCGCTGGGTGGCCGCGGCGAGCCCGGCCTGGCCCGGCGTTCGATCGTGGCCGACACCTGTGCCCGGGCCGGGCTCCCGGTCACGCTCACCGCCGGGGTGCGCATGGCCCTGGAGCGAGGGCGCGGCCCGGCCAGCGTGCCGGTCCGCACCAGCATCGGCAGCGCCGTGGTCGGGCTGACCGCGATGGTGGCCGCGCTGGTATTCGGGGCCAGCCTCGGCCATCTGCTTGCGTCCCCGCCGCTGTACGGCGTCACCTGGGACACCGAAATCTGGAACAACAATGGTCCCGGCGCCGAGCGCGCGGCCGGCCCGGTGGTCCGGGCCGATCCGGACGTGGCCAGCGCCGCCTTCATCCAGACCGGCGTCGACTTCCAGTTCCGGGGCCGGGACGTGCTCGGGTTCGCGTTCACGCCGGTGAAGGGGACCTTCGGGGCCGCCATGCTGTCCGGCCGGGTGCCGGCCGGAGCCGACCAGGTGGCGTTCGGCGCCAACACGGCCGCGCAACTCGGCGTCCGGTCCGGGGCCACCCTGACCGGCAACGCCGAACACCCGGACGCGCCCCAGGTGCCGGTGCGGATGGTCGGCACCGCGGTCCTGCCCCCGGGCGACGTCAGCGCCCACCTCGGCGACGGCGTGATCGTCACCCGGCAGGCGCTGGTCCGGCTGGCCGGCGGCCAGGCCCGCTCGCCCTACGTGGTCGCGGTGACCTTCCGGCCCGGTGCCGGCCCCGCCGCCGAGGTCCGTCTCGACCACCGGCTGGCCGCGGTCGACGAGAACTTCTACACCCAGGCCCCGGCCACTCCCACCGATCTGGTCAACTTCGGCCAGATCCAGGAACTGCCGGTCATCCTCGGCTCGGTGCTGGCCGTCCTGGCCCTGCTGACCGTGGCGCACCTGCTGGCCACGTCCATCCGGCGCCGCCGCCGCGACGTCGCGGTGCTCAAGACGCTGGGTTTCACCCCCGGCGAGCTGGGCCGGGCCGTGGCCTGGCAGGCCACGGCTCTGGCCGTGGTGACCCTGCTGGCCGGCCTCCCCCTCGGCCTGGTGGCGGGCCGGCTGGCCTGGCGCCTGTTCGCCGGGCAACTCGGGGTGGTCCCCGGCGTCTCGACCCCCACCGTGCTGCTGGCCCTGATCGTGCCGGCCGCCATCGCGCTCGCCGTGCTCGTCTCGATCGGCCCCGCCGTCACCGCGATGCGCGTCCACCCCGCCGCCACCCTCCGCGAGGAGTGACCCGCGGCGCCGGGCGGAGGATCGGTCAGGCGGCCGCCTGCTGCGCGAAGGCCAGCAGGTGCTGCCACAACGGGTCGAGGTCGCCCGCGGTCAGCGCTTTTTCCAGATGGAAGGCCAGTGAGCGCATGTCACCAGTCCGCAGCGGGGCCAGGAATCCCGGGGGGAGCGGTGGCACATGTGATTCTCCGGAGACGCCGGTGGCGCTGCCGGCCACGGTGCCGGCCACACCGTCCGGGTAGGTGACCGTGCCCGCCAGCTGGCCCGGCGCCTGCTCCGCGATGGCCCCGAAGGTCGCGGACGCGTAGCGGGCGGACGGCTCCGGGCTGAGGTAGACGTCGGCCACGGTCAGGAAGGCGCGCAGCGGCAGGTGATCCAGGCCGTCCCCGCGCACGGCCAGCTGCTCCCGGATCTGGTCCCGGACCTGCCGGACGTCCTGCGGCGGCAGGACCTCGATGACCCCGGGCACCGGATGGCCGGTGGACCAGGCCTGCCGGGTGAAGATGCCCCGGCTGTAGGCGACGGCGACACCGGCCTGAGCATCGGTCGGCTGGGCCACGACAATGGCTGCGCTGTCGAACAGCGGAACGTGCGGCGGAAGCACCGGTACGGACACGCCCCCCTCCCAGGGCTGGTCCTCCACGTTGCTAACAGTCATGACGCCCTCCCGTTACCAGCCAGCCTGGGATACGCAGGCCGGGTCGTCGTCCTAACTCACGGAGGTGCTCACCCCCGGCCTGATACATCCGGTAGAAGATGGTCTTGTGACCGCCCGGCTGGAGTTCGCGGACGCCGCGCGGCAGGGGTTCGGCTGGATCGGGTCGGTGGCGGTCGAGACCGACGCTGGCCTGGGCTGGCGTGACCCCGGGGTGCTGGCCGATGACCTGTACTCCGGCACGGCCGGGGTCCTGTTCGCCTGCGCCGAAGCCACCGCGGCCGGGCTTGACCCGGGAGAGGTCGCCACCGGGGCGCGCGCCCGGCTGCTGCACCTGGCCGGGTCCGGCGCGGGCGCGCCCACGCTGCCCGACGACGGCCTGTTCTCCGGCTGGGCCGGCGTCGCCGTGGCCCTGCAAGCCTGGTCCCAGGCAACCGGAGACCCGGCCGCCGGTGCCGCCGCCGCGCAGGTGCGGGCCCAGATCGCGGCCCGCCTCCTGGATGCCCCGGCCGACCCGGAGAGGTACCTCGACATCATCGGCGGCGACGCCGGCATCCTGCTCGCCCTGCTGGCCGCCGCCAGCCCCGAGAGCCTGGCTGTCCAAGCCGCTCACGCCCTGGCCGACCGCCTGGCTGCCGCGGCCGAGCCCAGCCCGGACGGCCCCCAATGGCGAATGAAGGCCGGCTGGCCCGCCCTGATGCCCGGCTTCTCCCACGGCACCGCCGGCGTCGCCTACGCCCTGGCCGCAGCGGGCCGGGCCCTGCACCGCCCCGACCTGATCGAAGTCGCCACCGCCGGTGCCCGCACCCTCCTGGCCATCGGCGACCACCCCACCGGCTGGGCGGTGCCGCTCACGATCCCGCTCCGCCCCGGCCGCCCGCAGGTGAACTACGGCTGGTGCCACGGCCCCACTGGTGTCGCGCGCCTGTTCCTGCTCCTGGACGACATCGACCCGCAGCCGTGCTGGCGGCACGCCATCGAAGCCTGCCTGCAGTCCCTCCGGGACAGCCGCCTGCCCGCCCGCCTGTACCCCGGCTACTGGGACAACCTGGGCCGCTGCTGCGGCACCGCCGGCGTCGGCCAGCTCCTGCTCGACTGCTACCAGGCCACCGGCGATCCGGGCCTGCTGGCCTGGTCCGCCACCCTGGCCGCCGACATCACCGCCCGCGCCATCCCCGCCCCACCCGGCCTCACCTGGTCCAACACTGAACACACCAAGGTTCCGCCCGACCTTCCCCCGGAGCCCGGCCTCATGCAAGGCACCGTCGGCATCGCCGCCTACCTGGCCCGCCACCACGCCCTGGCCACCCGTCCGGACCTCCCACCCCGCCCCCTCGCCCCAGTCCCGTCCTGGCTCTGATTTCAGCATCCTTTGCCAGGTCACCGCGGAACGCCAGGAAGGCCAGTTTGAGCACCGGCACGTGAAATGAGCCACGTAACCCCGTCGGCATTCCTGTCACGGGGTTATCACGCAAATATCATGCGCCCATGGTAAATCTCGGCAAGCGGGCAAAGTCCGCAGCCAAGGACGTACCCCTGCAGTGGCCTATTTACGGAGGTGCTCATCTGGAGGGCTTGCAAAAGAGCAATTACCGGAAATGCCGGCCGGGGCCCGCGTGAGACGATTGCACGCCCATGTGCCAGCGGAAAATCATCACTGTGATGATCGCCTACTACCCCTCAACCTGCCCCTAACCCGAATGAGGAGTCAGGGCGGCTCGCCGAATCCTGCACAGCAGGTAAAGAAAACCCCCACTACCTGGAGTTCACGTGCGTATGAAATCTGTCCTTCTCGGTTTCGCGACCGCAGGTGCCATGGTCCTGAGCACAGTCGCGGTCACCCTCCCCGCAAGCGCAGCACCAGTAACTTCATCCCATGTCTCCATCAGCGCCTCCCCACGCAACGCCTCCGCACACAGTGCGGTTCCCGCCAGTTCCACAGGCCAGCAGATCTGCACCAGCAACGGCGTTATCTGCCTCCAGCGCATCACGTCTGTGGCCAATGGCTCGGCGTATGTCGATGTATGGGCAGATACCATCACCTGGTCAGGGTGGTTGGAGATGACAGGTCCCGACGGCCTTGTCTCCAATTACCCAAGCAACGGCGTCAAAACGTTCGTAAGGGGCGGACCGGGCCACGAATGGGACCTCCCGGTGGGAAGCTACACTGTCAGGGCATGGCAAAACCGCACGTCCCCAGCCCAGATAGCCATTATCAACTTCGCCGTCAACAACGGCTAGCGCTTCAGCCGCAGGCTGGTACTCCAGCCGTCGGCGCTAGGCGAGCGTGAATCATGACAGGGGATTCCCGGCAGATTCCATGAAACTGCCGGGAATCCCTCTCTGTAGTTGGAATGCAACAATGGGTCGGCCGGGCTTTATGGGTTGTTGACATGGGCGAGCCGAGTCTGGACCCGATCGGCGTCAGGCTGCATGGCCATCCGCTGAAAGATCTCCAGGGCCTGTTGCAAGTGGGCGGCGCCGGCCTCGGTGTCGCTGCGGCGCAGGAGGTGTTCGCCGCTGCCCTCGAGCGCAAAGGCTTCATCGTCGAGCTGGCGTGTCTCCCGGGCCAGGCGCAGTGCCTCCAGGTACAGGGCTTCAGCCCGCGCGAAGTCGCTGGTCGCGCTGATCACGGCCGCATAGCGGTTCAGCGCCCAGGCTTCGCTGCCCCGGCTGCCGATACGGCGGAACGTGTCCATAGCCGCCTCCAGTAGCTGGGATGCGCCAGCAAGATCGCCCGTGGCTTGCCGTACGCTTCCCAGCAGGACCTCAGCGTTGGCCTGGCCCAGCCGGTTGCCCAAGTCCTGGAAGATCTGCAGACCTTGCTCCAGGTAGCGGGCCGCGGCCGGAAGGTCGCCGGTGAGCCGTCGCAGCTCTCCGAGTTCGGCGAGACTGTTGGCCCGGCCGAGCTGATGATCCAGGTGCCCGTTCAGCCGCAAAGCCTCCTCCAGGCTGCGGGCCGCGCCCGCGAAATCGCCGGTGAGCCGCTGCGCGTTACCGAGCGAGATCAGCATCTTGCCCTGGCCGGTGCGATCGCCCAGCCGCTGGTACAGCCGCAGCGCCTCCTGCAGCCCAGGTATCGCGCCGGGGTAATCGCCGGTGTACCGGCGGATGTCTCCTAGCCGGGCCAGGGCGTTAGCCTGCCCCAGCCGGTTACCCAGCCGCTGGTACAGCCGCAAGGCCTGCTCGAGGTCATCAACCGCGCCAGGCCACTCGTCGACGAAGCCCCGTATGTCCCCGAGCTGAGTCAGGGCGTTGGCCTGCCCCAGCGAGTCGCCCAGCTCCCGGTACAGCTGGGCGGCTTGTTCCAGGTCATCGAGCGCGCCCGGGCAATCGCCGGTCAGGTTGCGGATGATGCCCAGCTGAGTGAGCGCGGCGGCCTGGCCCGCGTGATCCCCGAGAGAGCAGGCGGCGGCGATGGCGTCGGTGTGCAGGGCGACGGCCTCGGGCCAGGGACCGTCGTCGCGCAGCAAGGTGGCCAGGCCGGCGGTCAGGGCGACGGCGCGCTCGTGCCGGCTGTGGCTGGTGGCATGGCGCAGGGCGGCGAGCAGGTTGGGACGTTCGGCGCGCAGCCACGCCTGGGCCGTGTCCGCGTCCGGCAGCGCGGGCGCGTGGGCAGGTCCGGGACCGGCGGGCGCAAGCCGGGGAATGGGGGAGATGAGTGCGTCGGCGCGGCCCGCCGCGTGCTGGTAGTAATCCATGAGCCGGTCGAGTGCGGAGTCGCGATCAGCCGCAGGGTCACGATCAGCCAGAACGCGGGCATGCAGCCGGATCAGGTCGTGCAGCCGGTAGCGGCCCGCAACGCGCTGCAGCACCAGATTGTGGTCCACGAGGTCTTCGAGCAGGCTGGACGCGACGGCCGGGTCGTCCCCGGTCAGGGTCGCGGTGGCGTAAGCGTCGAAGTCCGGGCCGGGTACCAGGCCCAGACTGCGAAATGTCAATTGCTCGGCCTCGGTGAGGCTGCGGTAGGACAAGTCGAATATCGCGCTCAGATTGCGTTCACGGTCCGACAGCGCACTGATCCGGGTGGAGTGGCTGCGCAGCAGCCCGGCCAGGTGCTCCAGCGTCCACGCGGAACGGTGACGCAGCAGCGCGGCGGCGATCCGCACGGCCAGCGGGAGCCGGTCGCACAACTCGACGACCTCGGCCAGCGCGGGGCCGTCGGCCGGTACCCGCTCGGGGCCGGCCACGGCCCGGAAAAGCTCGGCCGCGTCCGCGCGCGGCAGCACGTCCAGGCTCAGCAGGTGCGCCTCGTCCAGGGCCCTGAGCCGCCGGCGGCTGGTGACCAGGACCACGCACCCGGCCGACCCGGGCAGCAGCGGGCGGACCTGCGCCTCGCTGGCTGCGTTGTCCAGCACGATCAGGGTCCGGGTGCCGGCCAGCCGCTGACGGAACATCGCGGCGCGCTCATCGGTGCCGGGCGGAACCTGTTGCGGCGGGACGCCGAGCGCGCGCAGGAACACCTCCAGTGCCTCGCCCGCCGTTCGTGGCTCGTGGCCCTCGGTCCAGCCGTGCATGTCGATGAATAGCTGCCCGTCTGGGAACTGCCCGGCCAGCTGGTGCGCGGCGTGGACGGCCAGCGCGGTCTTGCCGACCCCCGCCATCCCGTCAATGGCCGAGATGACGACCGTGCCCGCGGCACCAGCCGGATCGAGCGCCTGCCGCACCAGGTCCCCGAGCCGGCTGACTTCGGTCTGCCGCCCGACGAACGACCGAACGGACGCGGGCAGCTGCCGGAGAGTGGGGGCCGGCTGGGCCGCCGTCAGCTGGGCTGCTTCGGCCTGATCCTCCTCGGCGGGCCCCGGTAGCGCCGTCAGGCTGGCGTCCCCAGCCAGGACCCGCTCATGCAACCGCCGGAGTTCCGGACCGGGGTCGACACCCAGCTCGGTCGCCAGCGCCCGGCTAGCCTGCTGGTAGACACCGAGTGCCTCGGCCCACCGCCCGCTCCGGACTTGGGCGAGCATGAGCTGACCGTAGAAGTTTTCCCGCAGCGGGTGGCGCGCGGTCAGCTCATGCAACTGGGGGATCAGCTGCTCGTGGCGACCTTCGTGCAGGTCAGCCTCGATGTGGCAAGTCAGCGCCCGCAGGTGCAGCTGTTCCAGGGCTGGCACCCACTGATCGCGCAGCAGGTCGGACGGCACATCCACTAGCGGCGTACTTCGCCACAGGCTCAGCGCTCCGGTCGCAACCGGCGCAGCATCCGCCCACCGGCCGGCCCGGATCGCGTCGTCGGCCTGGCGCGTCAGCTGCTCGAACCGGCTGGCGTCCAGTTCCTCGCTGGACACCTCGATGGCGTAGCCAGGGGCGCGCGTCACTATCCGGGCCGCGGCCTGCTGGTCCAGCCGCCGCCGCAGTCGCATCACCAGGGCACGGACTGCAGCCCCGGCTCCGGCAGGCGGTGCGCCGTTCCACACCAGATCCGCTAGCTCGTCGACCGGGATCGGCTGGTTCGCCCGCCACAGCAGCGCTGCCAGTACGGTCCGCAGCCGGGCGGCCGAAATCACCTGTGGCGGGTCCGAGGCCCTTGTCGTCACGTGCACGGGACCCAGCACCCCGAACTGCAACGTGTCTCCTCGCCTAGAAGCCCGACTGCCGATATCGCACGATTATCACCGAAAACTCACGCCCGCGTGCGACCCTCCATATGGGCGGGCCGGCCTGCTGGTGGCCCCGGTGGCGGTCCCGGCCGGGCAGACCGCCTCCGCCCCCGTCTGCGCTCAGCGGGACTGGGGAGGTGGCAGCCCCCGGGATTCGGGAACACTTCTCTACACCTAGCGACAGCTATCGCCCACAAACCCGGGCCAGGACCAGCCCGTACCACCAGCAGCGTTGAACACAGGCCTTAGCCGCGCTCGGCGCGGAAGGCCCCGCGACGGTCCTGCCTGTCATCATGGAGCACCACGGAGCCGGAAGTGGAGCCGGAAGTGGAGCCGGAAGTAAGGAGGGCGATCGGCTTGGAGCCCGATCAAGAGAAGGAGCGGCCCACGACCGCCAAGCGATCGGCTAAGGACGGCAACGCGAGCCCGCCCGAGCAGCCCAACCGGCCCGAACAGCCCGAGCAGAGCGCGGAGGACACGGATTCGGGCTGGGGGGAACGGCCCGAGCCCGGCGATGACGAACGCCTGTACGGAGACCGCCCGCCCCACTGGGACTCGATCTAGTCCTGGGCCCGCTCGCCACTGTGCTCCGGCTTGAGCGCGGCCAGCCAGTCCCGCGCCGCCCGCGGACTCCCGAGCCGGGCCACCTCCAGCGGCCCGAAGCGCTCGATCCGCTCCGCGATCTCGGCCCGCCGGGCGCCGTACTGGGTCCAGGCCCACCAGGCCGGATGGTCCCGCGTGAACCACAGCCCCACCGTCTCGACGTTTCCCCCGAACACGGGCCGCCGCAGCACCGTCCGCTTCACCGAGCGCCGCAGCACCCGGGCCATCACCACCCACCGGGGGTAGTCCAGCCAGACGATACCGTCCGCCCGGGTCCACAGCGGGTCCCTGACCTGCGGATATCCTAGAGAATCAAAGACCCAGCCCGGCCCGGCGCTGATCGCGGCCACGTCCTCGGCCAGCCGCGGATTCTCGGCCCAGCCGGGACCGGTCAGGGCCAGCGCGTCCATCTCGTGGAACGGGATCCCCAGCCGCCCGGCCACCGCCCGGGCCAGCGTGGTCTTGCCCGCCCCGGTGATCCCGGTGACCAGAATGCGCCGCACCCCAGCCGTCTCAGGCCGTAGTCAACGACAGTTCACTACCCCCGGCCGCCGCGGGCGGCCCCGGCACCACCGGGATGCCCAGGCACCCGTGGGCCATCTCCTCCAGCCGGGTGGCCAGCTC
>DATDIH010000353.1:0-3417 GCA_036521155.1 Streptosporangiaceae bacterium | reverse complement strand
GCCGATCATCATCCAGGTCCTGCCGGACACCTGGCGCTGGGACGTCATGCGGTTCTTCCCAGACGCCGCCGGCCGGGTGCTCTCGGTGACCATCGGCCAGCACAACCCGCACCTGTGGTCGGCGTGGCCGCAGTTCGGTGTAACACTGGTCTACGCCGCCGTGCTCCTGGGGGTCGGTGCCTACCTGTTCCGCAAGCGCGACGCCTGACCACGAATGTCTCCCGTCAGCGGGGGCCCGCCACGACCGTGGCCGGCCCCCGCTGACTCTCCGTGGCCGTCCACCTCACGCAGATCGAGTGATACACGGGGATCTCGTCGCGGCTATGAGGCGTTCCTATCGGGCCAGGCGCCTTGAGCGGATCCACCAGACGCAGAACCCGGCCAGGGCGAGCGAGAGGACGACGAAGATCGCGGTCTCGTAGGCCTGGAAGGCCCAGAAGCGGCTGGCGGGCTGGTAGGTGATCCGCCGCCGCAGGTGCTGGGTGGCGAGGAACCGGTTGCACTGCTGCTGGGTGCCGGTGTTGCAGGCCGCGACATCGGGCAGCACGAAGACCCTTCCCGACGGGGTGATGGTCTGGTTGGAAATGATCCACGCCCCGGGCATGTCGGTCACCGGCACGGCCAGCTCGCCTTCGTGGCCCACCCTCGCGGTGCTGACGTTGACGCTGACCGTGCTGGTCGAGGTGGCAGGCGAGATCAGGTGGGGCCTGACCACCGTTGGCCAGCCCAGCTGAACGACGGCGACGCAGGCCAGGACGATGGCCATGGCCGGAAGGGTGCGCCGGGTGAGCACGCCGACGGTTACGCCGAGGGTGAAGGCGAAGGCGGCGTAGCCGACCGGGGCAAAGCCGCGCGCGTCGAACACCAGCGGCGAGAACCGGCTTAGCTGGCCCATCGTCACCGGGAATCCGCCGGCCTGGTCGATCGGGCCTGACCACCAGGTGACCATGAGGCTGAGCAGTCCGGCGGTGGCCATGGCGGCCAGGCCGATCAGGCCGAGCTTGGCCGCTATCCACCGGGTCCGGGTGACGCTCTGGTTCCACGCCAGCCGCAAGGTGCCCGCTTCCAGCTCACGGGTGACCAACGGCGCGCCCCAGAAGATGCCGATGAGCGCGGGCGTGAGGTACAGGGCCGCGCCGCCCGCGAAGTACAGCAGCGGGTAGACAGTGTCGGATCTCACCTGGCTGAGGAAGGTGCCCGATAGCGACGTGCAGGTGCCCTGGCAGCTGGCCAGCCCGCTGGCGGCGTACGCGTGGGCCAGGTTCGGGCCGGTCACCCCCAGGATGACGGCGAAGGCGGTCAGGGCCGTGACGGCTACGGTTGTCTGGGCGCGGAACTGGCGCCAGGTGAGCCATATCATCGGGTTTCCTCCGGTGCGTAGCGGTGGCCGGCGGGCTGGCTCAGGCAGGCCAGTACGAGGTCTTCCAGGTCGGCCTGCATCCCCGCCTGCTGGCGGTACGCGGTGAGCAGATCGGCGACCTGGCCGGTGAGCCGCACGTGCGCGGCGGTGAGCACGACCAGGTAGTCGCAGGCCCGTTCCAGGTCCGAGACCAGATGCGAGGACAGCACCACGCTCACGCGGTGCTCGGCTACGGCATCGGTCAGGTCCTGCAGGAAGTCCCGGCGCGCCAGGGGGTCGAGGCTGGCCACCGGCTCGTCCAGGATCAGCAGCTCGGGCCGCTTGGCGATGGCCAGGGTCAGGGCCAGCTGGGCGCGCTGGCCGCCGGACAGCCGGCCGGCCTTCGAGGCCGGGTCTAGGCCCAGCCTCCTGATCCGGTCCGCAGCCAGCTTTGCGTCCCAGCCGGGGTTGAGATGGGCTCCGAGCCGCAGGTGGTCGGTGATTGAGAACGCGGTGTAGATGGGCGTGTCCTGGGCGACGAACCCGACCCGGGCCAGTTGCGCGCCGCTGGCTGCTGGCCGGCCGCCGGCCACCTCGATCGTCCCCGCGGTCGGGGTTAGGAGGCCGGTGGCCAGGTGCAGCAGCGTCGTCTTCCCGGCCCCGTTCGGGCCGACGAGCCCGACCACGTGCCCGGCGGGGATCGAAAGCGTGCAGTCGATCAGTGCCCAGCGGCCCCGGTACTGCTTACCGAGCCCTTGAGCCTCGATGATGGCGGTCATGTTTCTCCCTGGTGACTCGGCTGAGTGGCTTCCACCGTGCCGTCGGCGGCAGCGGATTACGTCAGGCCGGGGGACACCCTTCGCGGCCGGGCTGGCCTGAAGTACACCGGCGAAGTCAGACCCCGGTACGACGCGGACGGCCGGCCCGGCGAGTTACCGTCAGGGCATGAACCTGCTGCGCAACGGCCTCCGCGAGACGCACTGGATCGCGATCGACGTTGCCTGCACGGTGCTGCTCGCGGGTGTGTACGGCGTCGAGTTCAACCAGCCAGCCGACATGACCGGCGTCCCGCAAGGCCTGGCCGCGCTGATCGTCGCGGTTGCCGTGCTGCCCGCCGCGGCGCGGCGGCGCTGGCCGCGGACCGCGCTCGCGCTGGTGGTGGCGGGCGGGGCCGCGGTCGCGGCGCTGAGCTTTTCCCCCGATCCGCCGCTGGCGGCGGGTTTCGTGCTGTACCTGATCCCGCTGCGGTGCGCCCGGCGCGAAGCCCGGTGGCTGCTGGCCGGCTCGCTGCTGATAACGGCGGCCGGGGATATCGCGTTCGGCCTGGCCGGGCACGGCGGTTACAGACCGGGCGGGACCCGGGCGGCTGCGGGCCTGCTGCTGGAGAGCGGGCTGCTGCTGGCCGGCGCCTGGATGATCGGCTACCTGGCCCGGCTGCAGCGCGCGTACTCGGCTGGGCTGCGGGAGCAGGCCGGGCAGCGGGCCCGTGAGGAGCTCGCCGAGGCCCGGCGGGCCAGCAGCGAGGAACGGCTGCGCATCGCGCGCGAACTGCACGACGTGGTGGCGCACAGTATGAGCGTGATCGCGGTGCAGGCCGGGGTGGCCAACTACGTGGCTAGCACGCGCCCGGGGGAGGCGGCCCGCGCGCTGTCCTCGATCGAGGAGACCAGCCGAGGCGCGCTGCGCGAGATGCGCGCACTGCTGGGCGTGCTCCGGAACGAGGCGACTTCCGGCGCGGACTCCGGAGCGGGACTGATCCCGGCGCCGGGGCTGGCCGA
Organism: Streptosporangiaceae bacterium; assembly: GCA_036521155.1. Taxonomy (GTDB): domain Bacteria; phylum Actinomycetota; class Actinomycetes; order Streptosporangiales; family Streptosporangiaceae; genus Bog-532. The sequence goes on along the minus strand of DATDIH010000353.1, from coordinate 300 downwards.
CCTGAAGACGCTGGCCGACCGGACCGGCGAAGCCGGCGTGCGGGTGGACCTGGACATCCACGGCGACCGGCCGCCGCTGCCCGCCGGGCTGGACCTCGCCGCCTACCGGGTGATCCAGGAGGCGATCACCAACGTGATCAAGCATGCCGCGACGGACCACTGCCGGGTCGCGGTCGGCTACGCTGACGAGTTCCTGGACCTGGAGGTAACCGACAACGGGACCGGTGCGGCCCGCAGCATGCCGGGCCCGGGGACCGGCCACGGCATTACCGGGATGCGTGAGCGGGTCGGCATGTACGG
>DATDIH010000352.1:0-4076 GCA_036521155.1 Streptosporangiaceae bacterium | reverse complement strand
CGGCCGCGGTCAGGGCCAGGCCGGCGTACAGCAGGCCCTGGTAGGGGGTGCCCCGGCGAGCCAGGGTGTCCACCGCGGGCTGGATGACCGTGGCCATGACCTCGTCGGCCAGTCCGGCCGGGGCCCAGGGCAGCGGGGCGTAGGCGCCCATCCCCCCGGTGTTCGGGCCCCGGTCGCCGTCGTGGGCCCGCTTGAAGTCCTGGGCCGGGAGCAGCGGCACCGCGCTCCGGCCGTCGCACACCGCGAACAGCGACACCTCGGGGCCGTCCAGGAATTCCTCGATCACCACCCGGGCGGCGGACCGCGCGTGCGCGCGCGCCGCCTCGGCGTCCTCGGTGACGATGACGCCCTTACCCGCGGCCAGACCGTCGTCCTTGACCACGAACGGCGGCCCGAACTCGGCCAGCGCCGCGTCCGCTTCCGCCGGGGTGGTGCAGGTGCGGGCGGCCGCGGTGGGGATGCCGCCGTCGGCCATGACCTGCTTGGCGAACGCTTTGGAGCCCTCGATCATGGCCGCGGCGGCGCCGGGGCCGAAGCACGCGATGCCGGCCTCGCGCACCGCGTCGGCCGCCCCGGCTACCAGCGGCACCTCGGGCCCGATCACCACCAGGTCCGCGGCCAGCTCACCGGCCAGCGCGGCGATGGCCGCCGGGTCGGACGCGGTCACCGGGTGGGTGTGCGCCAGCGCCGCGATACCCGGATTACCGGGTGCCGCGTGCAGGCTGGTGACCGCCGGGTCCTGGGCCAGAGCCCGGACGATGGCGTGTTCCCGGCCCCCCGAACCAATGACAAGAACGCGCACGGCCGCGAGCCTACCCGCTGACTTCGTGGTCGGGCCGGCGCATCAGATCAGCTCACGGATCTGAAGCGTCTGATCACGCCGGGGGCCGACGCCCACCGCGCAGACCGGGGCGCCGATCATGTCCTCCAGGGCCTGCACGTAGCGCTGGGCGTTCGGCGGCAGGTCACCGAACGACTTGGCCCCGGAAATGTCCTCGGCCCAGCCGTCCAGGTACTCCAGCACCGGGCGGGCGTGGTGGAACTCGGTCTGCGTCGTCGGTATCTCGTCGCAGCGCTTGCCGTTGACCTCGTAGGCCACGCACACCGGCACCTTGTCCAGGCTGGACAGCACGTCCAGCTTGGTCAGGAAGTAGTCGGTGATGCCGTTCACCCGGGTCGAGTAGCGCGCGATGACCGCGTCGAACCAGCCGCAGCGGCGGGCCCGCCCGGTGGTCACCCCGTACTCGCCGCCCGTCTGCCGCAGCCACTCGCCCTGCTCGTCGGTCAGCTCGGTCGGGAACGGGCCCGCACCGACCCGGGTGGTGTAGGCCTTGACCACCCCGAGCACCTTGGTGATCCGGGTCGGCCCGATGCCGGACCCGGCGCAGGCGCCGCCCGCGGTCGGCGAGGACGACGTGACGAACGGGTAGGTGCCGTGGTCGACGTCCAGCATGGTCGCCTGGGCGCCCTCGAGCAGGACCACGCGGTCGTTATCCAGGGCCTGGCCCAGGACCAGCCCGGTGTCGGCCACGTACTGCCGGAGCCGCTCGGCGTAGCCCAGGTACTCGTCGGCGATCGGGCCCGGCTCGATGGCGCGGCGGTTGTAGACCTTGGTCAGCACCTGGTTCTTCTCGCGCAGCACCAGCTCCAGCTTCTGCCGGAAGATGCCGGGGTCGAACAGGTCCTGGACGCGGATCCCGATCCGGTAGATCTTGTCGCCGTACGTGGGGCCGATGCCGCGGCCGGTGGTGCCGATCCGGGCCGAGCCCAGGTACCGTTCGCTCACCTTGTCCAGGGCCTGGTGGTACGGCATGATCAGGTGCGCGTTGGCCGAGATCAGCAGCCGGGCGCAGGACACGCCGCGCGCCTCCAGGTCGTCGATTTCCTCCAGCAGCACCCGCGGGTCGACCACGACGCCGTTGCCGATGACCGGCACCACGTCCGGTGACAGCACGCCCGAGGGCAGCATGTGCAGGGCGTAGCTTTCGTCGCCGATGACCACGGTGTGACCCGCGTTGTTCCCGCCCTGGTACCGGACGACGTAGTGGACCCGGTCGCCGAGCAGATCGGTCGCCTTGCCCTTGCCTTCGTCGCCCCACTGGGCGCCGACGAGCACGATGGCCGGCACGGGGCTGTCCTCTCTCTCAAGGCACCGCGAAGCCCCTGAACCGTTCCGGTAGTGCCGTGAACGGCAGGGGCTCTTACGGCTTGAGGTTACCCCAGGAAGATCAGATGATTCGGTAGCCCTGCCGTCCGGGGGGCGGAGCCATCCCCCCGGACGACAACTGCTCGATCACCTTCGCCGCGATCGTGTCCAGGGTCTCAACTTCATCGTCGGTGAGGAGGTCGATCAGGTGGCGGCGGACGGAGGCGACGTGCGGGGGTGCGGCCCGCTGGAGGACGGCCCGGCCCTGGCCGGTCAGGCTGATGAGCGAACCGCGGGCGTCGTCGGCGCTGGGCTCCCGGGTGACCAGGCCGCGCTGCTCCATCCGGCCGAGGTGGTGGGCGAGCCGGCTGGTCGACCACAGCAACTGGGCGGCCAGGTCGCGGGCCCGCCATTGGCTCCCCGGTTTCTCCGACAGCGTGGACAGCACGTCATAGTCGGTCTCGGACAGGCCCGAGTCGTGGTTGAGGTCACGCGCGATCTGCAGGTCGAGCAGGGTGCGCATGCGCCGGTACCGGCGCCAGGCCCGCTCCTGCCGCGCCGTCAGCCAGCGAGGTGAGGTCACGGCGGCCAGCCTAGCCTGTTGCTGACATGTCAGTAACTAACTACGATTGCTGACATGTCAGCGAATGAGGAACTGATCTTCGGGGTGAACGTGCCCACCGCGGCCGGGCCGGAGGCCGATCCGGCCGGCCTGGCCCAGGAAGCGGAGCGGCTCGGCTACGACTTCGTCTCCGCCGCCGACCATCCGTGCGGCCGTGACCCCAGCTACGAGACGACGGCGATGCTGACCTGGATCGCCGCCCGCACCAGCCGGATCAAGATCGCCAGCCGGGTCCTGGCCGTGCCGTTCCGCCGTCCGGCCATGGTCGCCAAGCTGGCGGCCGCACTGGATCAGCTTTCGGGAGGCCGGTTCATCCTGGGCCTCGGGGCCGGCTACTCCGACGAGGAGATCGCCGCGGTGGGCGGCCCCGCGCTGTCACCGGCCGAGAAGATCGAGGGCCTGGCCGAGGCGATCCAGGTCATCCGGGGAGCCTGGACCTGCCCCGGCTACACCCAGCAGGGTCGCCAGCACAGCGCCTGGAACCTCGAGATGGCGCCCAGCCCAGCCCAGCCCGTCCCGATCTGGCTGGGAACCTTCGGGCCCCGCGCGCTCGCGGTCACCGGCCGGCTGGCCGACGGCTGGATTCCGTCCCTGGGCTACCGGCCGGTTGAGGAGTTCACCGCCATGCGCCACCGGATCGACGCCGCCGCCGAAGCGGCCGGCCGGCGGCCCGAGGACATCCGCAGCGTCCTCAACCTGGGCGTCCGCATCGATCCGGCCGCCGCGCCCCACCCCGACATGGTCACCGGTTCGGCCAAGCAGGTGGCAGCCCAGCTGCAGGACCTCGCCACCCGCTACGGCTTCACCGGCTTCAACTTCATCCTCCGTGGCCCGGACCGGCCCGGGGACCTGCAGCAACTGGCCGAGGAGGTCCTGCCCGCGCTCCGTTCGGGCTGAGATCGCCCTGTGGCCAACGCTCCCGGTGGTGTTCCATGGCGCGCGTGCGTCGCCAGGTACGGGAGAGGTCTCCGGTCCAGGCGCTAGCGCGCCGCCCACCCCCGAGCGGCGCAACACTGGCGCCACTGGTCCCGCGGGCCGCACAGACCGCACAGAGCTGGGAGCCGCCGGTCGGGCCCGTGGGGGGCGGTGGGGACCGGTTGAGGCCTGGGGCAAGCTCCGTCTCCGGGGCCGGCCGCGCCAGAATCTGGCCTGCGGTTCGTCGTCCGGCGGCCGGGCACCCCCGGACGGCGGACTACAGCAGCTCGGCGGCGGCCGTGGCGCTGGAGTCGGCCAGGAAGAGCTGGCAGCGGACGGCTTCCTCTTCCTCGTTGATGGCGTCAGCCGACTTGGCCAGCAGGGCCAGCGAGC
>DATDIH010000351.1:0-2413 GCA_036521155.1 Streptosporangiaceae bacterium | reverse complement strand
ACTGGGAGGCCGCTTCGGGTGGAATGCTCCTGAATCGTGGCCACCACACTGACGCACCGGCCCGCCGGATCGGACCGCAGGGCGCGGGTGGCGGTAACGGCGTACTTCGTCCTGTACGGCGTGGTGCTGGCGGTCTGGGTGACGCGCATTCCCGCGATCAAGCAGGGGCTGGGCCTCAGTGACGGGCTGCTCGGGCTGGCCTTGCTCGCCCTGCCTGCAGGGGTACTGCTGATCACACTGGTGGCAGGTCGGCTCGTGGACCGGGTGGGCAGCGCGCGGGTGACCTGCCTGGGCGGGACGGCCATGTCCCTCTTGCTCATCACCCCGGCCCTGGCTAGCGGCCTGCCATCCCTAGCCGCCGCATTGTTCGGCTTCGGGGCAGCCGCCGGAGCGCTCAACGTAGGGATGAACGCGAACGGTGTCCTGGTGGAGCGGGTGTCCGGGCGCCGGGTCATGTCGTCGCTTCACGCTGGCTACAGCGTCGGCGCCCTTGGCGGTGCGGTGGCCGGTGGCCTGTTCGCCCGGGCCGGGGTGAGCCCGCTGGCCACCTTCCTGGTCACCGGGCTACCCAGCGCGGCCTTCGCCGCATCGGCCGGCCGGTGGCTGGCCGCCGGGACCGGGGCCGGGAGAACTGAGATGGCCGCGGACGGCACTGGTCTCGCCGGGCCGGATGCCACTCAGGCGGCTGATGCTGGACTGGACGATGTTGCTGGGCTGGCTCCCAGGGGTCGGCCGACGGTGGTCCCCCCGGCCGGACCCAGGTGGCTCGCCCGGCCTGGCGCAGTGATCCTGTTGCTGGGTGCCGCCGGGCTGTGCGCGCTGCTGGCCGAGGGAGCCGCGGCCGACTGGAGCGCGGTCTACCTGCGGGACGACCTGGGGACGTCGGCAGGGTTCGCCGCGGCCGGGTTCGCCGCGTTCTCGGTCGCGATGGCGGCGGGGCGGCTGTTCGGGGACCGTCTGGCCGCTCGGTTCGGCTCGGTCCGGCTGGTCCGCTACGGCGGCCTGGTGGCCGCGATCGGACTGGCCGCCGGCCTGATCAGCGGCCAGCCCGCCGTCGCCGTGGCCGGCTTCGCCGTCCTCGGGGCCGGTCTCTCCGGCATGGCCCCGCAGATCTTCCTGGCCGGCGGCCAGGCGGATCCAGCCCGGCCGGGACACGGCCTCGCCCGGGTCGTCGGTGTCAGCTACCTCGGGATGGTCGGCGGCCCGGCGGTGATCGGCGGGGCCGCGAGCCTGGTCGGCTTGCCCGTCGCCCTCGCCATCCCCGTCGTGCTGGCCCTGTGCGTGGCCGCCCTGGCCTGGGTCCTGGCTGTGCCCGCGGCCGCTGTGGTCACGGCTGGGACGGGTCGGTGATCAAGGCCAGGAACAGCGCTATCGCCGCGTGGCGGCTGGATCCTCGCCATCCCACAGGGGCCTCCAGGCCTGGGCGTCTGACATTTGCCTGCTATCAGACGCGGCCCGGAACCCGCCGGTTTCACAGAAGTGCCCAGCATCAGTCCCAGGCCTGAGCTCCCAGCGGGATGACCCGCCTTAGGTGTCGGACCGGTCCAGGTCGATGAGCGCCGCCCCGATGTCAGCGTTGAAGACCTTCCGCAACTCCGCCGGGCTCTCGGTCACGGTGAGCTCCAGCGTGGGGAACACGTACCCGGCGATCAGGTGACCGCCGCGGGTCGTCCCGTCGGCCAGGCCCAGCACCACATGGATGTTCAGGCTCGGGTTGCCGTCCGGCCCCTCGGCCACGTCACCGATCAGCGACAGGACCTCGCACTGCTCGTCCACCGGGATGGGGATGTGCTCCTTCCTGCTCCGGTCGAACCAGCCGAGCGTGGCCCGCTCGAAGCCGCCTATGCCGGTGATCTGCGACGCTTCCAGGTCCTCGGCGCGCGCGAAGTCCGTGAGCACGGAGACCGCCTCGTCATCCGGATCGCACACCACCACGTAGGTGACGGCGTCCGCGTCCGCGACAATCTGGGATTTCATTGCCTTGCTCCTCACGAAGGCGTGCCACCAGTGACCCCCGGCGCCCCGTGGGCGCGAACCACGCCCGGGCGCCCTGTCCATCCCTCCCCGCGGCCGGCCTGCCCAACCCACCCGGGTTGACCGCAGGACCGGGACCGAACGGCCTGATCACGGCACGGGGCGGACGGGCTACTAGACAGTGTTTCCCACGCCCGGCGGCACCCGTATCACCGAACCTGACAGTCCATGCCTGGCCGGCGGACCTCCCCCGGCGCGGGACGCGGGGGCCCGCTGCGAACTACGCGTTCTCGCGATGCGCGGACCCGCAGAGCGAGCTGAGCCTGGCCCGGATGACCCCGGGCGGATCGAACCGGTAAGACCGCCCGGCTCCCGCGAGGCCTTCCCCGCCCGCACTCACGGCTGTCCTTTAACGCTTATACCGTAGACCGCGGCTTTG
>DATDIH010000350.1:0-2455 GCA_036521155.1 Streptosporangiaceae bacterium | reverse complement strand
CGCGTACAGCGCGTCGATCCGCTTCTTCTCCGCGTCCGCGGTCTTCTGCAGCCCGCTGAGCACGGCCGGCTTCAGGGCGGTGGACCCGACCACGATCCCGATCGCGAGCGCCAGGAAGACGGCGACGATGGACACCAGGTGATAGCGGAAATCGATCACGGGAGGCTGGCCTAGAACAATCCGCTGAGCCAGTACCGCACGCCGTCCCACTGGGCGCCGAGGTACGTGAAGAAGATCTGGCCCGCCGGAGTGGCGTGGATGACCACCAGCATGGTGATGAGGGCCGCCAGCACCAGCACCAGCAGGGCCCAGCCCGAGATGCGCTGGCGGTAGAGCCGGCTGACGCCTTTGGCGTCCACCAGCTTGCTGCCCACCCGGAGCCTGGTCAGCCACGTGCTCGCGTACCCGGCCCGGCCCTTGTCGAGGAACTCGTCCAGGGTGTTGTGCGTGCCGACGGCCACGATCAGGCTGGCCCCCTTGGCGTCCGCCATCAGCAGGGCCACATCCTCGCTGGTTCCGCCCGCGGCACACACCACCGAGGGCAGCCCCAGCTGCTCGACCCGCTCCTGCCCGGGGGCCCGGCCGTCGTTCGGGTAGGCGTGCACCACCAGCTCGGCCCCGCAGTGCAGTCCCTCGTCGGTCACCGAGTCCATGTCGCCGACGATCACGTCGGGCAGGTAGCCAGCCTCCAGCAGCGCGTCAGCCCCGCCGTCCACGCCCATCATGACGGGCTTGAACTCGCGGATGTAGGGCCGCAGCACCGCGAGGTCCTCGCGGAAGCGGTTGCCGCGCACCACGACCAGCACGTGCCGCCCTTCGATCTTGGTCCGGAGCTCGGGGGCGGCGATGCCGTCGACCAGCAGGCCGCCCTCGCCTTTCACGTACTCCAGCGTGTTGGTCACGAAGTCCTGGAGCTGGGCCGCGATCCCGTCCTTGGCCGCGGTCATCGCCTCGGCCACCGTCGCGGCCGTCTGCACCCGCCCCTTGGCCACGACCTCGTCGCCGACATAGACCGTGTCGCCCTGCAACCGGACCAGGGTGCCCTCGCTGACCTTGGTGAACACGTCCGGGCCGACGTCGTCCACCAGCGGTACCCCGGCATCGATCAGCAGCTGGGGCCCGAGGTTGGGGTAACGGCCGGTGATACTGGGCGCGACGTTCACCACCGCTGCGACCTGCTGCCGCAGGAGTGCCTCCGCGCCCAGCCGGTCCAGGTCCGCGTGGTCGATGATGGCGACCTCACCCATCCGGAGCCGCTTGGTGAGATTCTTGGTCCGCCGGTCCAGCCGGGCAGGCCCGATCACACCCGGCAGGTCTTCTGGCCTGCTCCGGTGCCTAATCGGGAGTTTCAGGAACGGGGCCATCATCGCGTTCCATCCTGCCAGACGGGAGGAGCGGTCGAGGCCACACAGCGCATCAGGGAACGGCCCAGCTCACCAGGGGCACCCGGCTCCCGTTCAGGTCCCAGCCAGCCCCGCCTCAGCCAGGCCCGCCTCAGGCCGCCCCCGGGTCAGGGGTCAGCGGGTCAGCGGGCACCGCGGCCCGGCAGCTCGGCGGCCGCGGCCCGTTCCGCCGCGGCGGCGGTGAGCAGCTCCCCGGCGTGCGCCCGGCCATACTCCGAGTCCTCGAGGCCGGCCAGCATCCGGGACAGCTCCGTGACCCGCCCGGAGTCGTCGAGCCGGGTCACCCCGCTGCGCGTCACGCTGCCGTCGCCCGCCTTCTCCACGACCAGGTGAGTGTCGGCGAACGCGGCGACCTGGGGCAGGTGGGTGACGACGATGACCTGGGCCAGCCGCGCCAGCCGGGCCAGCCGCCGCCCGATCTCCACCGCGGCCCGGCCGCCGACCCCCGCGTCGACCTCGTCGAACACGAAGGTCGGTACCGGGTCCGCGCCGGCGAAGACGACCTCGATCGCGAGCATGACCCGGGACAGCTCGCCGCCCGACGCCCCTTTGGCCAGCGGCAGCGCCGGTGCGCCGGGGTGCGCGGCCAGCCGGATCTCCACCTCGTCCGCGCCGTGCGGGCCGAACTCCTCCTGCGGGGTGACCGCCACCGTGAGCGACGCGTGCGGCATGGCCAGGGCGGCCAGCTCGGCGGTCACCTCGGCCGAGAAGCGCGCGGCAGACTCCTTGCGCAGCGTGGTGAGCTGGGCCGCCAGCCCGGCGACGTCCGCGCCGAGCCGCTCGGCTTCCGCGGCCAGGCCGGTGATCCGGTCGTCGTCGCCGTCCAGCTCCCCCAGCCGGGCGGCGGCCTGCCGGGCCCAGTCCAGCACGGTGCCCACGTCCCCGCCCTCGCTGCCGCCGGGTGCGCCGAGGGTCCCGTAACTGCGGATCAGCCGGGTCAGGTCGGCGCGCCGCTGCTGCACGGCGGCCAGCCGGGCCGGGTCCGCCTCGACCGACTCCACGTACGAGGCGAGTTCGGCGCCGACGTCGGAGACCAGGTAGGCCGCCTCGGA
>DATDIH010000349.1:0-4463 GCA_036521155.1 Streptosporangiaceae bacterium | reverse complement strand
CAACGGTGTGCCGACGTGGGCGTAGCTGGTTGATTTTTCTGAAGGAATGGGGGGAGGGTTGTTCGTATGGCTATTGTCCGAGGCAAAGTTGCTGGGATAGCGGTGGCCGTGGCGGGAGCCGCAGCGCTGGTTACTTCACTGATCACGTCGGGAGGGCCGGCGGCGGCCAACGCCACGGCCCCGGCCGGGCACACCGACCAGGCCGCCAGGACCTTCAGTAACCCGGTGCTGGGACCGGGCCAGGACCCGTCGGTGGTGACCTACCACGGCTGGTACTACTTCACCCAGCTGTCGCCGGACGGCAAGAGCATCACGATCCGGCAGGCCAGGTCGATCAAATCCCTGGCCGCGGCCCCGAAGACCGTCGTCTGGGCGGGCGGCCGGTCCGGGTCGCCGTGCTGTGACTGGTGGGCGCCGGAACTGCACCACATCAACGGCGCCTGGTACATCTACACCACCGCCGACGACGGCAACAACGACAACCACCGGCTGCAGGTGCTGCAGGCCAGCGACCCGCTCGGCCCCTACACCTACAAGGGGCAGCTGACCACGCCGGGCGGGGACTGGTCCATCGACCCGTCACCGCTGCAACTGCCCAACGGGCAGCTGTACCTGGCCTGGTCCGGCTGGCCGGGCAGCACCAACGGGGTACAGAACATCTACCTGGCCAAGCTGGCCAACCCGTGGACCATCACCGGGGACCGGACCCTGCTCAGCACGCCGACCTACTCCTGGGAGACCCAGGCCGGGACGGTCGGGGTCCTGGTCAACGAATCGCCCGAACCGATCGTGCACGGCAACAAGGTGTTCATCACCTACTCGGCGTCCGGGTGCTGGACCCCGGACTACGCGCTCGGCCTGCTGTCCGCGTCGACCGGCGCCAACCTGCTGAACGCCTCCTCGTGGACCAAGTCGGCCACCCCGGTGTTCCACAGCAACACCGCGGCCGGGATCTACGCTCCGGCCAGCAACGGATGGTTCACCTCACCGGACGGGAGGCAGACCTGGATGGTGTTCCACGCGGTGAACGACTCGGCCGGTAACTGCGGGCTGGAGCGCGCCGTCTACGCCCAGCCGGTGACCTGGGGCGCGAACGGGTTCCCGCAGCTTGGCGGGGAGCCGGTGTCGCTGACCACCACCTTGAAGGTGCCGTCGGGCGACCCCGGCGCGCCCTAGGTCAATACCGCCACCGGTCCGCGCCACACTGGGGAGATGCCAGAAGAAAGCACACCGGCACCCACTGACCCGCCCCGCGATCCGCCGCCGGACGGCAGCACCTTCCAGGACGTGATGGAAGGGATCATGGGTCTGCACAAGCGGATCTATGAGCTGGAGAAGTCGCTCCTCACCGGCGGCGCGGGCGTCGTCCCCGACCTGAAGCTGCTGGGCCCGGAGCTCCGCAAGACCTTCATCCCGGCCTGGCGGCGGGACACACCGGGCGAGCCGCGCTGGCACATCGTCCTCGCGGTCACGGCGGCGATGTTCCTGCAGTGGCCGCTGCCCGGCCGGCTGGTCCTGTTCCGGCCGACCTGGATACTGCCGGCTCTGGAGGTGGCCCTGCTGGTGGTGCTGGCCGGTCTCGACCGCCAGATGCGCATCGACCGGGAGTCGATCGTGCTGCGCGTGGTCGGCATGGTCGCGACCGGGCTGCTCAGCGCGGCCAACGCCTGGTCGGCCGTGCGCCTGATCATGGGGCTGATCAACGGCACCGAGGGCGAACACGCGGGCCCGTTGCTGGCCTCCGGCGCGGTCATCTGGCTCACCAACGTGATCGTGTTCTCGTGGTGGTACTGGGAGCTGGACCGCGGCGGCCCGGCCGCCCGGGCGCACGGCACCAAGCAGTGGCCGGACTTCATGTTCCCGCAGATGAGCGACCCGGAGCTGGCCCGCAAGGACTGGGAGCCGAACTACTTCGACTACGCCTACCTGGCCTTCACCAACGCCACCGCGTTCAGCCCGACCGACACCATGCCGATGACCCGGTGGGCCAAGGGCGCGATGACCCTGCAGACCATGGTGTCGGTCGTGGTGGTGGCGCTGGTGGTGGCCCGGGCGGTGAACGTTCTCAGCTAGCTGGCGGGCTGTCCCCGCCCGCGAACGTCGCGCCGGCGCTGAACGTCATCGTGCCGACCTGGGCGCCGGTGACGCGGCGATGCCGGGCCGGGGGTGGCATGCGGGTGGCCACGGTGGCGATCGACTCGTCCAGTTCGGTCTGCCACAACCAGCCCTCGGCGCCCTTGATCGCCGAGCCGAGCAGCGACCCGGACGCCTTGAACGCCGCCGCCAGCGTGCCGCCCACCCAGGCCAGCCCGGCGACCAGCCGGGCCGTGGGCGACACGCTGTCCAGGGTGAGCACGGTGACGATCACGCCCGCCGTGGCCAGCAGCGCGATCAGAATCGGCCAGCGGGCCGCGATGATCGCGCGCTTGGCGATCTGCCGGGCCGCGGCCAGGTAGCCGGACAGGTTGAGCATGTCGGACGCGGCCTTCTCACCGGTGATCAAGCCCCGCCACAGCTGGCCCTGGACCCGCATCTCCAGCTGGGCGCCGCGCCAGTCGGTGGCCGCCCGGGGCGCCGCCGCCCACTGCTGCCAGTCGGTCAGCCCGGCCGAGACCGCGTAGGCGGCGTGGTCGGGCAGCATGGTCTTGAGCTCGACCAGCCAGTCCTTGATCGTGGCCACCCGGCCCGCCGAAAGCAGCTCGCCGAACGCCCCGGCCAGATCGTCGGCGGCGGCGGCCGCGGGCACGAGCGTGGTCTCGGCCAGGGACCGGCCCAGCCCGTAGGCCTTGCCCAGCCGGAAGTCGGTCACGGTCAGCGACTCCAGCAACCGGCAGTGCAGGGTGAACACCGCGTCCAAGGTCGCGTCCCGGCTCCGCTGGTCATCTCCGAGCAGGCCGATCACCTGGCCCAGGGCCTCCATGACCGGGCCGGGCGGCATCGGCAGCAGGGCGGTCACGGTGGCGTCGACCTGCTCGGCCAGCCACTTGGACCGGGTCGCGTCCGGGAAACCGGAGATGCCCGGCAACCGGGGACCTCGCCGCGGATCAGCGGCGGCTCCCGCATGGACCGGGGAGTGGTACAGCTTCGCCAGCTGCCAGCCCAGCGATACCGCGGCGCAGACGCGCACGTTACCCGACGCGGGCAGAACCGGTCCCGTCATGCCCGGGCAGTGTAGACCGATTGGGGTGTGACCGGGTCAAGCCGGGGGAACGGGGTGATCATGGCGCCGAGAAAGAAAGCGGCCAGCGGGGACTCGGCCCACCAGCCGGCCAACCAGCGGCTCGCCCCCTACGAGCGGAAACGGGACTTCAAGAAGACACCCGAGCCGTCGGGCCGGGCCGGCGGCAAGAAGTCCGGCGCGGCCAAGACCCCGGCCGGCCCGCGTTTCGTGGTGCAGCGGCACCGGGCCCGGCGGCTGCACTATGACCTGCGGTTCGAGATCGACGGGGTGCTGGCCAGCTGGGCCGTGCCCAAGGGGCCGACGCTGGACCCGGACATCAAGCACGCCGCCATCCACGTCGAGGACCACCCGATCGAGTACGTGGACTTCGAGGGCGTGATCCCGTCCGGCCAGTACGGCGGCGGCGACGTGATCGTGTGGGACACCGGCACCTGGGACCTGCACGCCGCCGACGACGCCGCGGCCGCCGTCCGGGACGGTGAACTGCACGCCGACGTGTTCGGGGAAAAGCTGAAAGGGCGGTTCATTCTGATCCGCCGGGACGAGCGGAGCGAACCGGGCAAGGAGCAGTGGCTGCTGTTCCACAAGCACGACGAGTACGCGGTCAAGGGCTGGGATCCCGAGGACCACCCGAAGTCGGTGCTCAGCGGCCGCACCAACGACGAGGTGAAGGCCGACCCGGAGCGGCTGTGGCGGTCGGACCTGCCGCCGTCCGAGGCATCGGTGCCGGCCGACTCGGCCTCGGTAAAGGGCGGCTCCGGGCGGCGCGTCATCGGGCAGCCCGGCAAGCCCCGGGCCAAAGCCAAGACCAGGGCTGGCCGCGGCAGCCGATCTGATAACAGCAAGAAATCCGAGGGTGGGAGCCGGAGCCGCGGCGGTGATGACGACGACGGCGGCTCCGGGGGAGGCAGTCAGCTTGCCCCGCCCGGCGACGACGAGCTGGCCGCCCTGGACGGACTGGGCGACAGCGGGACCTGGGAGGTTTTCGGGCGGCGGCTGAAGCTGACCAACCTGGACAAGGAACTGTTCCCGGCCCGCCGCGCCCACCGCGGCACCCCGGGCGAGAAGGCGGTCAGCAAGCGGGAGCTCGTCGCCTACGCGGCCCGGATCGCCCCGGTCGTGCTGCCGTACCTGGAACGCCGGCCGCTGAACATGAACCGCTTCCCCGGCGGCGCCGGGACCAAGGGATTCTGGAACAAGCAGCTGCCCGAGCACGCCCCCGACTGGCTGCCCCGCTGGCATCGGCCGGGTCGCAAGGCGGGCGAGGCCGACACCTACCTGG
>DATDIH010000348.1:0-12630 GCA_036521155.1 Streptosporangiaceae bacterium | reverse complement strand
TCTCTAGAGTTGGGGTGTGAAGTTCTCCTGGTGGCCCCGCAACGACCGTGTGCCTGCTGAGCTTCTTGAGGAGGCGCAGGCGGCCGAGGCCAGTGGCTGGTACGGCGTCTGGCTGGCCGACCACTACATGCCCGACACCGGCGACACCACCCCGGCCCGCGGCGACGTCTACGAGTGCTGGGCGCTGCTGCCCGCCGTGGCCGCGGTGACCGACCGGGTCCGGATCGGGACCCTGGTCTCGCCGACCTCGGTCCACCACCCGGCCCTGCTGGCCAACCGGGCCGCCGCCATCGACCAGCTGTCCGGCGGCCGGCTGGTGCTCGGGATCGGCGCGGGCTGGCAGATCAACGAACACCACGCCTACGGCATCGAACTCGAGCCGCCCGGCAAGCGGGTCAGCCGGTTCGAGGAGGCGATCACGATCGTCCGCTCGCTGCTGGCCGAGGACTCGACCACCTTCCACGGGGAGTACTACGACTTCACCGACGCCCCCTGCGACCCCAAGCCGGTCCAGTCGCCGCTGCCGCTGCTGGTCGGGACCAAGGGGCCGCGCATGCTCCGTATCACCGCCCGGCACGCCAGCGAGTGGAACACCTGGCAGGCCCCGGACCTGGCCGACCGCTGCCGCGGGCTGCGCGAGGCCTGCGAGAAGACCGGCCGTGACCCGGCCACCGTGTGGACCTCGGTCAACGCCCTCATCGACCTGGACGGCAGCGGGCCGCCCTCGGGTCGCACCCTGGCCGGCTCGCCCCAGCAGCTGATCGACCAGCTCGGCCAGTTCACCGGCCTCGGCTTCGACGAGTTCATCCTGCCCGACTGGAACCTCGGCGCCACCCTCGGCGAGCGCGCCGACCGCCTGGCCCGCCTCAAGACCGAGGTTTTCGACCAGCTCCCGGACTGAATTCCGCCCGGCCGCGGCGGGCCCGGCGGCAGCAGGCCCCTTCCCCCTGGCGGAAGGGGCCTTTTACTGTGCCTGTGACGCGGCAGCGGCGGAACGGCAACTAGAGACGTGACCGACAGGACAGCACCAACGCAGCCGGCGGTGGCGGACCGGGGCGCCACCGCCGAATTCGAGCGGCTCTACCGGGCCAACGTGGACGCGGTGACCGCGTACTTCGCCCGGCGCAGCGCTGACCCGCACGTGGTCGCGGACCTGACCGCCGACACCTTCGTGGCGGTGATCACCAGTTTCGGGTCCTTCGACCCGCGCAAGGGCACCGGCCGGGCCTGGGTGTTCGGCATCGCCCGGCGGGTGTACGCCGCCCACTGCCAGGCCTACCGCCAGCACCAGCACCAGCTGCGCCAGCTGGCTGGCCGCCGTGACCTGGGCCCGGATCAGGTCGAAGAACTGCTCGACCGCATCGACGCCGAACGGGCGGGCCGCCGCCTGGTCAGCGAACTGGCCGCGTTGCCGGATGCGGACCGGGCCGTGATCGAGCTGGTCGACCTGGCTGGGCTACGGCCCAGGGAAGCGGCGGCCGCGCTCGGGCTGCGGCCGGGCACGGTGCGCATGCGGCTCATGCGGGCGCGCACCCGGCTCCGCCAGGAGGCCCAGTCAGCTCAGCATCAAGATCAAGATCCGATTCATATCGAAGGTCAAGGGTGAGAGTAATGACCAGATTCGCCGACGAGCTATACGACGACCTGATGCGGGACCACGGACGGGCCCTCGCCGATACCCGGCCGCCGGCGGCCCGGCGCCCCCTGGCCTCGCACCGGGTGGCGCTGACGGCCGGCCTGGGCGGGGTCGCGGTCGCGGCCACCGCCGGTTCCCTGGTGGTCCTGAGCGGCAGCCCGGCCTACGCGCTGACCACCAACCAGGACGGCACGCAGACCCTGGCCGTCTACCAGCGGGCCGGGATCGCCCAGGCCAACGCGAAGTTCCACCGGCTCGGGGAGCCCGTGGTCGTGGTGCCGGTCCGGGCCGGCTGCCCGAGCATCAGCTCGCTGCCCAAACCGGCCGTGCCCGGCAAAGCCACGAGGATCAGCGTGAAGGGCGGCCGGTCGGCCGACGGCTCGATCACCGTGGACGCGCACGGCATCCCGGCCGGGGACATCCTGGTGCTCGGCGTCCAGACCACGGCGCATGGCTCCCAGACCGGCGGCGGCCTGACCTCGGGCCCGGCCCCCAGCTGCGTGAGCCTGCCCCAGCCGCCCGCCCCGGGCGGCTCCGGCCACCAGACGTCGGGCTGAACTGGGAGGTGACCCCCGGGGAAGCCGAGCGTACGATCACCGCATGCCGGGCCAAAGATCACTGGTCGGGCGGGGCGATGATCTCGGGTTCATCCTCACGTTCGCCGATCAGGCCGCAGTGTCCGGCGGCGCGCTGCTGCTGTCCGGCGAGGCCGGGGTGGGCAAGACCGCCCTGCTGGACGCGGCGGCCGCGCACGCCGGGGCCGCGGGCCGCCGGGTGCTCCGGGCGGCCGGGGCGGAGTTCGAGCGCACGGTCAGCTTCGCCGGCCTCAACCAGCTGCTGCACCCGCTGCTGGAACCGCTGCTCGATCGGGCCGACGGGCTGAGCGCTACCTACCGCCGGGCGCTGGCGGTAGCGCTGGGGGTCCAGGAGGGTGCACCCCCGGATCAGCTGCTGCTGTCCAACGCCGCGCTGGCCCTGCTGGCCCAGACGGCGGCCGCGGCTCCGGTGCTGCTGGTGGTCGACGACCTGCCGTGGCTGGACCGGGCCAGCGCCATGGTGCTGGGGGTGGTGGCCCGGCGCCTGGCCGGCCACCGGGTCGGCTTCCTGGCTGGGTCCCGCGCCGGGGAGGACGGCTACTTCGACCGGGGTGGCCTGCCCGTGTACGAGGTGCGGCCGCTCAGCGGGCGGGCCGCCGCCGAACTGGCCGGGGACCGCTTCCCCGCGCTGGCGCCACCGGTCCGGGCCCCGCTGCTGGCCGAGGCCCAGGGCAACCCGCTGGCCCTGCTGGAGCTGCCGCTGGCGCTGACTGGCCTGCAGCGCGCCGGGACCGGCCCCTTGCCGGGCTGGCTGCCGCTGAGCCGGCGCCTGCAGGCGGTGTTCGAGTCGCGGATCAACGCCCTGCCCGCACCCACCCGGTACCTGGTGTTGCTGGCGGCCCTGGACGGCACCGGGAGCCTGCCCGCGTTGCAGTCGGCGGCGCCCGGGCCGGACGGGCTCGACGAGCTGGCTCCGGCCGAGCGGACCGGCCTGGTCCAGGTGGACGAGGACGGGAGCCGGCTGGTCTTCCGGCACCCGCTGACCCGCTCGGCGGTGGTGGCGCTGTCCACCATCGCCCAGCGCCGCCGGGCCCACGCCGCCCTGGCCCGGCACCTCAGCGGTGAGCCCGACCGCCTGGTGTGGCATCTGGCCCAGGCCACGGCCGGGCCCGACGAGCAGGTGGCCGGCCTGCTGGAGGAGGCCGCGTACCGGATCAGGCAGCGCGGGGACGCGGCCGGGGCGGTCACCGCGCTGCTGCACGCGGCCGACCTGACCCCGCCGGGCGCGGAACGGAGCCGCCGGCTGGCCGAGGCGGCCTACTTCGGCGCCGTGGTGACCGGCGGGCTGCGCGACGTGCCCCGGCTGCTCCGCGACGCCCGCACCGCCAGCGAAGGGCGCGCCGAGTCGCTGGTGGCCTCGGTCGCGGCCGCCCACCACCTGCTGCTGAGCGGGGACAGCGACATCGACATGGCGCACCGGCTGCTGGTCGGCGCGATCGAGATGCAGCCCGAGCCCTACGACGCCACCAGCCGGACCATGGTCGAGGCGCTGTACACCCTCGGCTGGGTCTGCTACTTCGGCGGCCGCGCCGAGCTGTGGGCACCCTTCCGGCGCGCGCTCGGGCGGCTGGCCCCGGATGTGCCCGAGGTGCTGGCCCTGGTGTCGGCCACCTTCGCCGACCCGGCTCGCACCGCGCCGCCCGCGCTGGGGCAGATCGACGCCGCCGTGTCGGCGCTGACCGATGAGTCCGACCCGGTCTGGGTCACCCGGGTCGGCCTGGCCTGCATGTTCGCCGACCGGCTGACCGGCTGCCGGAGCTCGCTGGGGCGGATCCTGCAGAACGGCCGGGCCGGCCGGGCCGTCACGCTGTCCCTGCACGCGCTGACCCTGCTCGGCCTGGACCACTTCCTGACCGGGGAGTGGGATGTGACCCAGACGCTGGCCGAGGAGCACGCCGTCCTCTGCCGGGCCCATAACTACCGGCTGCTGGAGTCACGCGGGCTGTACCTGCAGGCCATGCTGGCCGCGGCCCGTGGCGACGACGCGACCACCAGGACGCTGACCGATCAGATGACCCGGTGGGCGATCCCCCGCCAGGCTGGCTCGAGCCTCCGCCTGGCCACGCAGGCCCGGGCCCTGTCCGCGCTCACCCGCGGTGACTACGAGGCCGCCTACCAGGCCGTGACCACGATCACCCGGCCCGGCGAGCTGGCCGACCACGTACCGCACGCCCTGTGGGTGACCCTGGACCTGACCGAGGCCGCGGTCCGGACCGGGCGGCAGGCCGAGGCCGCGGCGCACGCGGCGGCCGTGCGCCAGGCCGGCCTGGCCGCCATCTCGCCCCGGCAGGCCATGACGGTCGAGGCGGCGGCCGCGCTGGTGGCCCCGGATGACCGGGCCGCCGAAGCGTTCGAACGGGCGCTGGCCGTGCCCGGCGCCGGCCGCTGGCCGTTTGAGCAGGCCCGGATCCAGCTCATGTTCGGCGAGCGGCTGCGCCGGATGAAGGCCACCACCGAGGCCCGGGTCCAGCTGACCGCGGCCCGCGACACGTTCCAGCGGCTCGGCGCCGCACCCTGGGCTACGCGGGCGGCCGGCGAGCTCCGGGCCACCGGGCTGACCATCGGTCACCGGGCCGACGGCGGGCCCGGCTCGCTGACCCCTCAGCAGCGGGAGATCGCCACGCTGGCCGCGGCCGGGCTGACCAACAAGCAGATCGGCGAGCGGCTGTTTCTCTCCCCCCGGACCATCGCCGCCCATCTGCACCAGGTGTTTCCCAAGCTGGGGGTGACCACCCGGGCCGCCCTGCGCGACGCGCTGGCCGGCCTGCCACCCGGACCCGGTTAGCCCGATCTACGTCATTTGACCGAAGCGACCCTTCACCGCCGATGCCTAACGTCAGGGGCAGGCCAGAACGCTGGCCCCAGCGAAGGAGATCATCATGAGCAGCGAATCAGGGATCCGCAACGTCGTGCTGGTGCACGGTGGGTTCGTCGACGGATCCGGCTGGCAGGCCGTGCACGACCTGCTGACCAGGGACGGCTACCGCGTCTCGGTCGTCCAGAACCCGACCCTGTCCCTGGAGGAAGACGCCGCCGCCACCCGCCGGGCCATCGACGCCCTGGACGGCCCGGTGGTCCTGGCCGGCCACTCCTACGGCGGGGCGGTGATCACCGAGGCCGGGCTGGACGACCAGGTGGCGGCGCTGGTGTACGTCGCGGCCTTCGCCCCGGACAAGGGCGAGTCGGTCAACTCGCTGATCTCCGGGTTCCCGGCCGACGGCCCGCAGCCGCCGATCCTGCCGCCCCAGGACGGCTTCCTGTTCCTGGACCGGGACAAGTTCCCGGCCTCGTTCGCCGGTGACCTGCCCGCCGGCCAGGCCGCGTTCATGGCCGACTCCCAGGTCCCCTGGGGCGTGAACGCGCTCGGCGGCACGATCAGCGAGGCGTCGTGGCGGCTCAAGCCGAGCTGGTACCTGGTCACCACCGAGGACCGGATGATCCCCCCGGTGGCCCAGCGAGCCATGTCCGAGCGGATCGGGGCCACCGTGACCGAGGCGGCGGGCAGCCACTCCATCTACCTGTCCCAGCCCGCCGCCGTGGCCAGCCTCATCACCCAGGCCGCGACCACGGCCGGAGCGTGAACGAGCGGTAAGCGGTCAGACGAGGGCGCCGCCGGGGGCGTAGCTGCCGCCGGCGGGCGCCGCAGCGACCAGGTGGCGATCTCGGTGCGGGTGGAGTAGCCGAGCTTGGCCAGGATGCTGCGGACGTGGCTTTCCACCGTGCGTTCGGACAGCACCAGCTGCTCAGCGATCTGCCGGTTGGACCAGGCCTGCGCGATCAGCGCCGCCACCTCGGATTCCCGCCGGGACAGCGGGTTGCCCGCCCGGGCCGCGGCGTCGATGCGGACGACCAGGGCGTCGGCATCGGCCAGCGGCCCGGGCAGGTCGAGCCGGCGGAACTCGGCGGCGGCCGCGGTGACCAGGGCCCGGGCGGCCGGGCGGTCATCCGGGTCACCCCGGGCCATCAGGGCCCGGGCCAGCCCGAACCGGCTCAGGGCCAGGAACGGCCGGGCCCCGATCCTGGTGTTCATCTCGATGGCCTGGGTGTAGTACCCGATCGCCGCGTCGATCCGGCCGGTGGCCAGGGCCAGGTCGCCGATGGCCCGCTGCGCCGAGCCCGCGCAGAACACCGCCCCCGAGCCGTCGCCCAGGTAGCCGGGCTCGAGCCGGGACAGTTCCCGGTACACCCGGTCGGCGGTGCTGGTGTCGTCGAGCAGCACCGCGACCACCCCGATCACGCCCAGCAGCGCCGCCCAGCGCAGCCCGACCTCGATCGTCCCCGGCAGGTGCCGGAACTCCTCGAACGTGGCCCGGGCCAGGTCATGGTCGCCCAGCAGCGCGTGCACCAGCGGCACGAAGACCCGGACCAGGGGAATGCTCGGCGCCAGCTGCAGCAGGATCAGGGTGGTCTGCCCGGCCTCGGGATCGACGGTGCCGCGCAGGATCGCGAGCTGGTTCAGGAACGCGTAGTACATGCCGATGGTGCTGTCGGCCCCGATCCGGTTCGCGACCTCGCGGGCCGCCTCGTTGAGCTCGATCGCCGCGGCCAGGTCGCCGACCAGCGCGGCCCGGCTGGCCTGCAGCCGGTACAGGTGCCACCAGGCCAAACCGTGCCTGCTGGCCACCGCGAACTGCTCGATGCGGCCGAGTTCGTCATCCACCTCGGCCAGGTCCCCGGCCTGGAACGCCGCGTCGACCAGCCAGACGTGGCTCCACAGTTCGGCTAGCGGCTGACGGGCCCGGCTGGCGACCTGACCGGCGCGGACGGCGAGGCCGCGCCGCTCGGCCAGAAACTGCGGCGCGCACAGCGACAGGTGCCGGGCGTGCAGGCCGTCGAGCAGCGCGTCGGGGTCGCCGCTGGCTTCGGCCAGGGCCAGAGCCTCGGCCGACAGGTCCCGGGCCCGGATCCCGGACCCGGTTTCCGCGGCGGCGATGGCCTGCCGGGCCCGCAGCCGCGCACGCAGGGCCGTGTCCTCGGCCGGCAGGGCCGCCAGGGCCGCCGCGCACAACGCCTCGACCGCCGTGGTGGTGGGGGGATCGCCCATCCCGGTGATCACCAGGGCCGCCGCGGCCAGCAGGTCCGGGCGGCCCGCCGCCTCCGCCAGCCGGCCCGCGGCCTGACAGCGGGCCAGGCTGGCCTCGATGTGCCCGGCCATGAATTCGGCCTGGGCCGCTTCCAGGGTGAGTTCGGCCCGCAGGGCGGCCGATGGCGCGGGATCGGCCTCGGCGGCCCGCAGGGCCAGGGCGGTGAACCGGGCCGCCTCGTCGTAGGCCAGCGCGGCCGCGGCCGACCGGGCCGCTTCCCGGGCCCAGCGCAGGCCGGGTGCGGCCCAGCCCGGCTGACCGGACCGCTGCCAGTGGGTGGCGATCTGCCCCGCGCAGGCCGCGGCCAGCACGGACTGCTCCAGCGCGCGGGCGGCCCGCTGGTGCAGGGCCATCCGCCGGGACGGGGCCAGCTCGTCGTAGATCGCGTCCCGGACCAGGGCGTGCGCGAACGACAGCCCGGCCACGTCGGGCGCGGCGGCCAGCACCCCGAGCGCGGTCGCCTCGTCCAGGATGGCGCCGGTCTCGGCGACGGAAAGCCCGCTGACCTCCGCCAGTAGCGGCGGATCGATCTGCTCGCCGAGCACACTGGCCACATCGAGCAGGTCCCGGGCCGCGTCGGGCAGGCCGCCCACCTGGGTCAGCACCAGGCGCCGCAGTTCGGGGAATCCTCGCAGCCCGTCGTCGAGCGCGGACGGGCCGCGCTCGATCAGCATCCGCACCAGCAGCGGGTTGCCGCCGGTACTGGCCTGCAGCCGCCCGGCCCGCTCGTCCGGGTCGCCGTCCGGGCCCAGCTGCCGTAGCCACTGGGCGATGTCGGGCCGGGACAGCCCGGTCAGCCGGATCGGCCGGGCCTCGCCCCCGCGTAGCAATTCGGGCAGCAACTCGGCCAGTGGCGGGCCCGTGGTTTCCCGGGCCGTGGCCAGCACCAGCAGCCTGCGGCCGGCCAGCTCGCCGGCCAGGTGCCGGAGCAGCAGCAACGAGGTCCGGTCGGCCCACTGGAGGTCTTCCAGCACGACCAGCAGGCCCCGGCCGGCGGCCGTGTCGGCCAGGGCCTGGCAGGCCGCGGCGAACATGACGAACCGCTCCGACGCCGAGTCGCCCGCCCCGGTCAGGGACCCGCCCCCAGTGCCGTCCGCCGGGCCGTCCGCCGGGCCGGCGGCGTCGGTCAGCACGGTGGCCAGGGCCGGGACCGACCGGCTCACCCCGCGCCAGGGCCACAGCGGCGGCATGCCCGGGTCGTCGAGGGCGGCCCCGGCCGCCACCGGCACGCCGTACTGACCGGCCAGCTCCGTGGCCGCCCGGGCCAGCCGGGTCTTGCCGATCCCCGGTTCACCGCTGATCAGCACCAGCCGTCCGGCCCCCTCGGACGCGGCGACCAGCGCGGCCCGCAGCTGTCCCAGCTCGGGGCCGCGGCCGACGATCGGCGCGTCCATGCCACGCAGTATCGCCCGGCCACCGGTTGCGTGCCAGCGTTACGTGCTGGCACTGATCCGTCCGGGCCCGGCCAGCGGGAGAGTCGGCGGCAGCAACCGACCACTACTCCGGAGGATCACCATGTACGCGCAGCTCACCTACTTCGACGGACCACGCACCCCCAGGCAGATCGCCGCCGCCGACTTCGCCAGCCGGAACCGCATCCAGCCCGCGGTCAGCCAGCTCGGCCAGGCCCTCCGGGTCTACGTGCTGCGGCGTGACGACGGGTCCGAGGTCGTGGTGTCGATCGCCGACAGCGAGCAGGTCCTGCTCGACGCCCAGAAGGCCATCATGAACACCGAGCTGCTGCCCGGTGAGGACCCGGCCCTGCTGCCCGGCCCGGACCGGATCGAGCTGTACCCGGTCATCGTCGTCCACGACGGCGCCCCGGCCGGCGAGACCCGGAGCTGACCGTGACCACCACGTCGTCCCTGGGCTTGGCCGCCGGTCGCTGGCGGGTCGACCCCGGGCCCAGCACCGCGACGTTCCGGGTGGCCAGCCTGGGCCGGACCGTCACCGGAACCGTCCCGATCATCGAGGGCACGGTGGAGATCGACGATCACGGCCAGCCGGGCGTGATCGCCGGTTCGCTCGACCTCGGGGCCATCAGCACCGGCAGCACGAGACGGGACCGGGACCTCCGCCAGCCGAAGTTCCTCGACCTCGACACCCACCCGACCATGACCTTCGCCGCCGGCACCAGCACCGTCACCCCGGCCGGCTGGCAGATCACCGGCCAGCTGGCCGCGCGCGGCACCAGCGTCCCCCTGTCCGGCCCGGCCGAGGTGGCCCCGCGCGGCCGGTCCGCGATCGTGACCGCGCACACCCGGCTGGACCGCCGCGCCCTCGGCATCCGGGCCCCGCGGATCATGATTGGCCGGGTTGTCGACATCACCGTCACCGCGACTCTCACCCTGGCCACCGCACCGTAGGAAGCGAGCTACCGGGCCGGCGCGGCGGTCGCCGCCGCGCCGGATACTCGACTTCCTTGAGGATCTTCTGCAGCGAGTCGCTCTGCTCACGCAGGTGGTCGAGCTGGGCGGTCACCTCGCCGAGCTTGAGGTCGGTGTGTTCCTGGGCCGTGATGGCCAGGTCGGCCAGCCGGCGGTACTCCTCGGCGAGGGCCCGGTACTGCTCGCCGCCGGTCAGCTCGGCCTGGACCTTTCGCTTGAACATCAGCGCCCGCGACAGTGCCACCATCCCGGCCCCGAGCGACAGGGCCAGCACCACCCACACCACCGTCTTGCCGCCGGCGCCCGCGTTGTGCAGCCCGAACAGCGCCAGGGCCAGCGCGATCAGGCCGGTCAGGCAGAAAATGCCCGTCTCGGCCGGCGTCCTCGCTTTCATCGCGCGCCCGCCTCCAGTTCGCTGTCCGGGCCCAGGGTCCGCGCCGCGGTGGCGATGGCCTCGGGGGTCAGGTGCAGCGCGAACGGCGTCACCTCGTAGAACTTCATCGCTTTCCCGTCCTCTGAGACTTCGATGGTGGCCGACACCAGCCCGGCCGCCTCCAGCTTGCGCAGGTGGACCTGGAGCAGCGCCCGGCTGATCCCCAGGCTCCGGGCCAGCCGGCTCACGTAGTTGCGTTCTCCGGCCAGCGCCGCCACCACCCGCAGCCGGTGCGGGTTGGCCAGCGTGGCCAGCACCTGCAGCAGCCCCTGACCGGTCAGATCTCCCACGTCCATGATTACCTTCCTAGCACGTGCAAACAAAAGCTAGCAGGTGCGACGATGAGCGTCAACGGAACGGGTCCGCCGCCCCCGGGCGGCGCCCCGGGGCAACCTTGAACGCGGCCAGGTGGCGGCGGCAGTGGCTCAGCAGCTCGGCCTGGCTGGGCTGGGCGCCGTCCTCGGTGACGATCCAGGCCCGCTGCCCTCCAGTCAGCTGGCGCGGTCGCGGAAGCTGCGCAGGATCTGGGCCCGGTCGCGGCGGTCCAGGCCGTCGATGAACAGCTCACCGCGCAGGTGGCCGGTCTCGTGCTGCAGGACCCGGGCCATTTCGCCGTCGCCGGTCACCGTGACGGGATCGCCGTTCAGATCGGTGCCGGTGACGGTGGCGCGGGTGGCCCGGCGCCGGAGCGCGGTGACGCCGGGGATGCTCAGGCACCCTTCCGGGCCGTCCTCCTCGTCCTCGCTGACGGTCAGCACCGGGTTGATCACGTAGCCGAGCTGGCCGTCCAGGTTGTAGGCGAAGACGGCCAGGCCGACGCCGATCTGGTTGGCGGCCAGCCCGGCCCGGCCCGGTTCCTGGACGGTGTCGATCAGGTCGTCCACCAGCCGGGCCAGGGCCGGGCCCCAATCGGTCACGGATCCGGTCACCGGGTCGCAGGCCGTGCGCAGCACCGGGTCGCCCAGCAACCGGATCGGCTGGACGGTCATGACGCCAGCTTCCCGGCCTGGTCCAGCACCATCCGGTGCCAGGCCAGTTCGGCCTCGATCCGCAGCCGGGTGTGCTCGACCACCAGGTCGTCGGCGGCCGTCTGGTCCGGCCAGGCCCGCTCGCCCTGGTGGGTGTGGAAGGCGGCCTGCGCGGCCAGCACCCGGATCCGGTCCTCGATGTAGCCGCGCAGCTCGCCGGGGTCCAGATCACCGCTCATGACCAGGGCCAGGTCCACCGGATCGGGCCGGAGGGCGACCTCGCTGAGCGCCTCGGCCCGCAGCACCAGCAGTTCGCGGCGGCCCTCGGCGGTGATCGCGTACACCGTCCGGGCCGGCCGGTGGCCGGACTGCTCCGTGCGCACCGGCTCGATCAGCCCCTCGGCCGCCAGCCGGTGCAGCGCCCCGTACAGCGACCCCGGCCGCACGTCCGACCACAGGTCGGCGCGGTCCATCCGCGCGTCGCGCCGGATCTGGTGGCCGTACATCGGCCCGCGCCGGGCCAGTGCGCCCAGCACGAACAGCCTGGTGGGGTTCATCTGGGCAGTAAAGCACGACTACTCAAATTTGAGTAGTCCCGGCACCGGGCGCCCCCCGCGGGCGCCCCGGGCCCCGCGCCGCGTGGAGTCCGGTCAGCCGCTGAGCGTGGCGTACACGACCAGGACGATGGTGGTCAGGCCGAGCAGGCCGTGGGCGATGACCACCGGCACCGGGAAGTTCCGTTCCGGCGGCACCGTGCGCCTGCTGGCCAGCGACGGGCCGGGCTTGGCGTAATCTCGCTGCACCGGGATCCAGCGGGCCGCCATGGCCAGCCCCAGGACGGCCACCACGCCCAGGATGGCGACCGAGATCCAGGCCAGCCGGTCCTGGTCGATCAGGATGTAGCTGAGCCACACGGTCAGGCCGCCCAGGGCCAGCAGCGCGTGCGCCGAGATCACCGGCACCGGCAGCCGGGTCGCGGCCGTGCCCTGGAAGTCGCTGTCGTACTCGATGATCCAGATCATCAGGAGAATGAGGCCGCCCGCGACGGTCAGCAGCCAGGCGAACAAGGCAGCGACGTTCATCTTGCTCAAACCCCTTGTGGTCTCTGGGCCGGCGCCATTGCAGTACCTAGGTACCTTCTACGGCCCAGACGGCACAGGGGATTGATTCCGGGGCATTGCGTGATCTTCCGTAATAGATCACCGAGCTTCGCCGCCCGCCGAGCCAGCGCCCGGCCGGTTTCACCGGGAGGCCCCGGGTAGCAGGGGGCCATGCGCGCACTGACATGGCAGGGCACCGAGCACGTCGAGGTCACCGACGTGCCGGACCCGAAGATCGAAGAACCGAACGACATCGTCATCCGGGTCACCTCGACCGCGATCTGCGGGTCGGATCTGCACCTGTACGGCGTGCTCGGGCCGTTCCTGGCCCCGGGCGACGTGCTCGGCCACGAGGCAATGGGCGTCGTGGAAGAGGCCGGGGCCGATATCACCCACCTGCGGGCCGGGGACCGGGTGGTGGTGCCG
>DATDIH010000347.1:0-5560 GCA_036521155.1 Streptosporangiaceae bacterium | reverse complement strand
GCTCGCTGGTGGTGTGCTCGTGCTCGGCGGCCACGTAGCGGCGGCCACGCGACCAGGATGCGGCCGCCGCCACCAGGCAGGCCACGATGGAAAACGTGAACGCGATGTGCAGCCCGGACCGGAACGGGTCCGAGATCAGGGCCGGGAAGAAGCCGCGGCCGGTCAGCAGCTGCACGCTGGACGCGGGCAGGTGGCTGAGCACGCTGGCGCCGAGCAGCGACCTGATCGGGTTGTAGCCGAGGAACGAGGCGAACAGGATCGACACCGGCGGTTCGCTGGCCACCTTGTGGGCGGCCGCGGCCGGGACGCCGTGCGCGATCAGGCCGGCCGACATCGTGTGCGGCAGGGTGGCGGCCAGGCCCGCGATCATCAGGCTGAAGAAGATGCCCAGCGAGAACACCTGGGCCGAGTTCATGAACGTGGAGTTCATCCCGCCGCCCGCGCCCCGGTCCCGGGCGGGCAGGCTGTTCATCACCCCGGCCCGGTTGGGCGACGCGAAGCAGCCCATGGACAAGCCGTTGAGCAGCAGGATCAGCGCGAACACGGGGTAGGGGAAGTTGATCGGCAGCAGTTCCAGCAGGACGAAGCTGACCGCCGCCCCGAGCATGCCGCCGGTGGCGAACGGGCGCGAGCCGTACCGGTCGGACAGGTAGCCGGACAGCGGCCCGGCGGTCAGCATGCCCGCGGTCAGCGGCAGCATGTAGATGCCGGCCCAGAACGGCGTCTTCTCGAAGCTGTAGCCGTGCTGGGGCAGCCAGATGCCCTGCAGCCAGATGATCAGCATGAACATCAGGCCGCCCCGGCCCAGGGCGGACAGGAACGTGGACATGGTGCCGAACGTGAAGGCCCGGATCCGGAACAGGCTGAGCCGGAACATCGGGTGCGCCACCCGGGTCTCGATCACCGCGAACGCCACCAGTACCGCGGCCCCCACGGCCAGGCAGGTGATCACGGCCGGGCTGCCCCAGCCCATGGTGTGGCCGCCGTGCGGCTGGATGCCCTGGGTGATGCCGATCATGATCAGGATCAGCCCGGCCGCGAACGTCACGTTGCCCAGCCAGTCGACCGGTTCGTGGGTCCGCACCGACAGGTCACGCAGCCGCCGGTAGGCCCAGATCGTGCCGAACAGCCCGCACGGCACCGAGACCAGGAACACCAGCCGCCAGTTGATCGGGGCCAGCACCCCGCCCACGATCAGGCCGATGAACGAGCCGCTGACGCCGGCGATGTTGTTGATACCCAGGGCCAGGCCGCGCTGCCGGGGCGGGAAGGCGTCGGTCAGGATCGCGCCCGAGTTGCCGACCAGGAACGCCCCGCCGATGCCCTGCACGATCCGGAAGACCAGCAGCCACATGGCCCCGGCCCGGCCGGTCATCCAGTCGATGGTCAGCAGCAGCGAGGCGATCGTGTAGATGACGAAGCCCAGGTTGTACATGCGGACCCGGCCGAACAGGTCCCCCAGCCGGCCCACGCTGACCACCAGCACGCTGCTGGTGACCAGGTAGCCCAGGATCATCCACAGCAGGTAGGTGCTGTTGCCCGGCACCAGCGGGTTCAGCTTGATGCCGCGGAAGATGTCCGGCATCGCGATGATCATGATCGAGGCGTCGATGGTGGCCAGCAGCACGCCCGCCGTGGTGTTGGTCAGGGCGACCCACTTGTACCGGGGCCCCAACGGCTCGTGCGCGGTAGCGGGACCGGGCGGGGCGGCGGGCGCCGGGACGGATCCGTGGCCGCCCGCCGGGAACTGCGCATCCGAGGCCCGTTTGCCCATGGTCACCCTGCGTCCTCCGTCGTCGCCCATCGAACATCCTGCAATCGAATTCTAGAATCAATATCGAAGATGGCAAGGTTGACGGCCGAGGGAGCGCGGTGCGGTGGGCGCGCCTCGCGTGGTTCGGCTCGGGCAGCGGGACGACCGCGGCCGGTGCGGGATGGGCTGGCGCGGTGAAGGTTGGGGATGTTCGATGAAGCG
Source organism: Streptosporangiaceae bacterium (assembly GCA_036521155.1). GTDB lineage: Bacteria > Actinomycetota > Actinomycetes > Streptosporangiales > Streptosporangiaceae > Bog-532. The sequence goes on along the minus strand of DATDIH010000347.1, from coordinate 3,585 downwards.
AGTCAACCTTTTACCGGTACGGGTGTCTTAGTGGCATGACCGATGTGTGGCGGCCCTCAGCTCTGGAAACAGGGGCGGTACCGGTGAGCGCCTTGTTCCGGGCCCGGTACCCGGAGCTGGTCCGGCTCGCTGACCTGCTGGGCGCGGACGATCCCGAGGACATCGCCCAGGAGGCGTTCGCCCGGCTGATCCGTAAGCAGCGAACGCTCCGCGATCAGGACGCGGCCCTGGCCTACGTCCGCTCGACCACCTGCAACCTGGTCCGCAACCGGCGCCGCCATCTGCGCGTGGCCCGGCTGCGAACCCCGGCCGGACATGACGAGGTCTCGTCCGAGCATGCCGTCATGGTCCGGGAAGACCATCGCGAGCTACTGGCCGCGCTGGCGGCGCTGCCGCCGCGGCGCCGTGAGGCGATCGTGCTGCGGTACTGGCTCGACCTGTCCGAACGAGAGATGGCGGCCACCATGGGCGTGTCGCCTGGAACCGTGAAATCGCTGGTGAGCCGGGGTCTGGACGCGCTCGGTCAGGCACTGGAGGGAAAGGTATGAGTACTGTCGAGGACCGGCTGCGGGAGGCCCTGGCCGCGCGGGCCGCGCAGACGTCCGTTGACCCGGACGCCTGGAACAAGGCCGTGGCCCGGAGCCGGCGCCGGCTGCTCCCGTGGCGCTGGCCGACCTGGGCCGTGCGCCTGACCCCAGTGGCCGCCGTGGTGGCGGTGGCCGGCGTGGTGATCTCAGCCACCATGCTGGGCCAGAGCGTCGGCCAGGGGGCGAGTCCGACCGGGCCGTCCACCGCCAACCCGAGCACCAGCCCGAACGCGTCGTGGCCGGGCACCATGGCCGCGGCGGTCCGTCAGATCCCGCCGGTGACCCCGTTCGTCTCGCTCAGCCTGCGCGCTGACGGCATCCAGACGCGGAATTCCCTGTGGTTCGGTTATGTGCCTGGACACAAAGCGGCCGGGCTCGCGCTCTGCCAGTACTACTCGAAGGACGGTTTCTACACCGGTTACATCGGCTGCGCCTACGGGGGTCTACCCAAGGGGACGCTGGCCCGGCAGGCCGCGACCGATGGCACCGCCTGGATCCATGTCGGCGTGACCGTCCCCCAGGCCACCTCGGTGACCGCGCTGCTTCCGGGCGGAAAGACGACCGAGGGCACGGTCCGGTCGGCTCACGGTGTCGCCACCAAGATCTGGGCCGTCAGCTTCAAGGCCGACTCCGCGGCCACGCTGATTTTCCGTGACGCCGCCGGGCACCAGGTCACCCGTCTCAACGTGCCTAAGACACCGCCGACCCCGTCACGGCCGAGCACCGGCGGTATCCCGCTGTTCCACTACGGCAACGGCCCCTTGTGGGCCTACCGCACCAGCGGCGACCGCATCGTCTACTGGTTCGACGGCGGCTCCTCCTGGTCCGACATTCCCCTCAGCCAGTCCAAGCTGAGCTGGTCCGGTACCGGCGGGTTCAAGTCCTCCACCAAGACGCTGCCGAATGTCATGTTCGGGTACGCGCCCACCGGCACCGCGCGGGCGGGGCTGCAACTGGCCGACGGCCGGCGGTTCACCGCGGGCACGATCTCGGCCTGGCCCGGCAGTGGGCTCGTGTTCTGGGGGCCGGTGTCGCTGCCCGCCCGCACCAGCCTGGACTTCGACTCCGTGCTGATCACCTACGACAGCGCCGGTCACATCCTGCGCGAGGTCCCGATCATCTTCATCCAGTAACCCGCTGGCCTCACCCCGGCGCTCAGCCTGCCCAGGCCACCTCACGCCCGGCCTGGCAAATACTAGAACTAAACTCTAGAATGCTCTTCAGAAGAGATCCCGGGCTGGGCGGAGGGGCGGCATGAACATCACCGTGTGCGTCAAGCAGGTGCCGGACACCTGGTCGGAGCGGACGCTGCGGCCCGCGGACAGCACCGTGGACCGGGACGCGGCCGACCCGGTGATCAACGAGCTGGACGAGTTCGCGATCGAGGAAGGGCTGCTGCTGACCGAGAAGCTCGGCGGCGAGGTGACGATCCTGTCCATGGGCCCGGACCGGGCCACCGAGTCGATCCGCAAGGCGCTGTCCATGGGGGCGGCCCGCGGGGTGCACGTGTGCGACGACGCCCTGCACGGCTCCGACGCCCTGGTCACCTCGGCGGTGCTGGCCGCGGCGCTGGCCAGGAACCAGTTCGACCTGGTCATTCTGGGCTCCGAGTCGACCGACGCGCGGACCGGGATGCTGGCCGCCATGCTGGCCGAGCGGCTGGGCCTGCCCCAGCTGACCTTCGCCAGCCGGGTCGACACCGATGGGCAGCAGATCACCGTCCGGCGGCTGGCCGAGTACGGCTACGACATGGTCGAGGCCGGCCTGCCCGCCGTGGTCAGTGTGGTGGAGAAGATCAACGAGCCGCGCTACCCCTCGTTCAAGGGGATCATGGCGGCCAAGAAGAAGCCGGTCGATGTGCTCAGCCTGGCCGACCTGGGCCTCGACCCGGGCCAGGTGGGCCTGGCCGCCTCGGCCACTGTGGTCGGCAGCTTCGCCCAGCGGCCGCCCCGGCAGGCCGGCACGATCGTCGCCGATGAGGGTGCGGGCGGCGTCGGTGCCGCCGAGTTCCTGGCCACCGGCAAGTTCATCTGAACCGGAGGGACCAATGGCGGAGATCCTGATCCTGGCTGAGCTGGACAACGCACCTGAAAGCGGGGCCCCGGACAACGCGGGCGCGCTCAAGAAGGTGACCACCGAGCTGCTCACGCTGGCCCGCGGGCTGGGCGAGCCCGCGGTGGTGTGGACCGGCCCCGGCGCCGAAGCCGCTCGCGACCGGCTGGCGGAGTACGGCGCGGCCACCGTCTACGTGGCCGACGGCCCCGAGTACGCCGACTACCTGGTCGCGCCCAAGGCCGAGCTGCTGGCTCAGCTGGCCGCCGGGCACGACGCGGGCGCGGTGCTGCTGGCCGCCTCCCCGGAGGGCCGCGAGGTGGCCGGGCGGCTGGCCGTGCGGACCGGCTGGGGCGTGCTGACCGACGTCACCGGCCTGGCCGGGGACCTCGATACTGGCCTGGTCGCCGAGCAGCAGATCTTCGGCGGCGCGATCACGGTCCAGGCCCAGGTCCGCTCGGGCCCGCCGATCATCGCGGTGCGGCCCAACTCGGTGGCGGCCGAGCCCGCGCCGGGCGCGGCCACGCTCACCCCGGTCGACGTCACCGTCTCCGGCCCGGCCAAGGCGGCCCGGGTGACCCGGCGGGTGCAGGAGGAGCGCGGTTCGCGGCCCGAGCTGACCGAGGCCGCGATCGTGGTGTCCGGTGGCCGCGGCGTGGGCGGCGAGGAGAACTTCGCCCTGATCGAAGGCCTGGCCGACGCGCTGCAGGCGGCGGTGGGCGCGTCCCGGGCCGCGGTGGACGCGGGCTGGTACCCGCACCAGTTCCAGGTCGGCCAGACCGGCAAGACCGTGTCGCCGCAGCTCTACCTGGCGGTCGGCATCTCGGGTGCGATCCAGCACCGGGCCGGCATGCAGACTTCCAAGACCATCATGGTGATCAACAAGGACCCCGAGGCGCCGATCTTCGAGCTTGCCGACTTCGGCGTGGTGGGTGACCTGTTCAAG
>DATDIH010000346.1:0-2988 GCA_036521155.1 Streptosporangiaceae bacterium | reverse complement strand
TGGAACCTCATTCACGGCGGGGCGGCGGCCCTGGGAAGCGCGCGAGCCTCGCTCACGCCGGAGCTGCGGGGCTGGGGAGGCGGGCGGTGATGGTGAGACGCGTGCGGCCTCACCCACGCCGCGGCGGCGGGGCCGGGAGGCGGGCGGACCTGGGAGACGGGCGCGCCTCGCTCACGCCGGAGCGGACCCGCAGGGCGGCTACTCGGGGGCTAGGAAGGGCTCGACGGCGGTGAGGAAGTCCTGGGTCTTCTCGATCATCGTCCAGTGGCCGCAGTTGGCCAGGATGTGCAGGCGGGCGTCGGGGAGCAGGTCGATGAGCTGGGCCGACGAGACGCGCCACGGGACCACCTGGTCGTCGCGGCCGTGGACCAGCAGGACCGGGTGGCTGATGGCGGCCAGCTCGGAGCCGGACAGGGCCAGGTCGTCGACCCAGCGCTGGCGGGGCTCGGGGAACATGGCGGCCCAGGAGTCGCGGACCGGCGGGTTCAGGCTGGCCTGGTAGCGCATCCCGACCAGCTCGTCGGTGATCAGGGCCCGGTTGTGGGCGAACAGGCCGATCACATGGCGCATCTGGTCGGTGCCGGGGGTGTAGCCCCAGATCTCATTCAGGCCGTAGGGCAGGGCCATGGCCACGCCCATCGAGCCCATGGTCACGATGCGGCGCACCGCTCCCGGCCGCGCGGCCGCGATGGACAGCGCGATCGCCCCGCCCATGGAATTGCCGATGATGTCCACGGTGTCCAGGCCGAGCGTGTCCAGCAGGGCCAGCGCGTGCTCGGTCCAGGCCGCCCGGCCGTAGGTCCGCGGCTCGCCGGTGGCCGTCCCCCCGAAGCCCAGCTGGTCCGGGGCGATGACCCGGCGGCCAGTGCTCAGGGCGGGGATGACCGGGCGCCAGTTGGCCAGCCCGGTCACGCCGGGGCCGGAGCCGTGCAGCATGAGCACGGGCGGGGCGGCCGGGCCGGGTCCGGACGGGTCGCCGGTGTCGATCACGGCCGTGCGGACTCCGGCCACGTCCAGGAACGACGCGGCCAGCTCGGTGGTGGTCATCGGGTACGGCCTCCGACGGGCTCGGGTGACGGGGCGGACGGTTCTGACGGGGAAGGCGGCGGGGATGCGGCCGGGGCCGGGTCCGCCAGCTGGCGCTGGGACGAGACCCGCTTGGTCGGGCCCAGCCACATGTCGATCGAGCCGGGCTCGTCCGGGTCGAACGTGCGCGGCGTCCAGGCCGAGTCGTCCTCGATCCGGCGCACCCCGAACGAGTACTCGTAGGTGAACCCCTCCGGACCCAGGAAGTACAGGAAGATCGCGGTGGACTGCGGGTGGCGCCCGGGGCCCATCTCGATCTGCACGTCGTGGTCGAGCAGGAAGTGCCAGTTCCGGAACACGTCGTCGATGGAGGCGACCTGGAAGTTCATGTGGCACAGGCCGGGGGTGTCGGCCTGGAACACGGCCAGCTTGTGGTGCACCGGGTCGATCCGGAGCAGGCAGGCCTTGTCCCGGATCCAGTCGGAGACCTTGGCGTTGAACCGGGTGCTCCAGAACCGGTGGGCGTCGTACACGTCCGGGGCGTCCAGGCACAGGTGCCCGAACTCGGTGATCCCGGCGGTCCGGCTGAACGCCACCGGGCGGGCCACGTTCTCCTGGTCGATGACCAGTTCCAGGTGATTTCCGAACGGGTCGTCGAACCCGATGAACTCGCGCACCCGGCGGGACCGGGCCTGCTCGGCGGACCCCCGGCGGACGGTGATGCCGCTGCGCTCGAGCTCGGTCTCGGCCGCGTCCAGTTCGTCCGGACCGGCCACGGTGAAGCCGGAGGCGATCACCCCCGACCGGCCCTCGACCAGGGACAGGCAGTGGTGCCGCTGGTCGGCGCGCAGGTGGGCGACTCCGGGTTCGGTGGATTCGGCCAGTTCGAGACCGACGATCTCGGTGGCGAACCGGGTGGCGGCGGGCAGGTCGGCCACGCCGGAGCGAACGTAGGCGATATCGGTCAGCGTGATCATCAGGCGAGTCCGTTCAGTCCGTTCAGCTGGCGGGTCAGGCGAACTGGATCAGGCAAACACGGGAGCCAGGTCGATGTAGATCTGCCAGTCGCGGACCAGGTCGCCGTCGAACTCGAGGATGTCCGCGTTGGGCACGGTCACGTGCTTGCCGTCCTTGCGCACGTACTCGACGTCGATCTTGGCCACCAGGGTGTCGCCGGACTCGATGATCTTGATCAGGTGGTGGGTCAGGCCGTCAATGCTGGACCAGAAGCCGAGCACCCCTTCGCGCACGGCGTCCTTGCCGTGAATGGGCTCGGCGTTGCCGAAACGGAAGGTCACGTCGTCGGTCAGGTGCCGGACGAACCGGTCCACGTCGAACGAGTCGATGTCGGCGAAGATGGTGGTGGCGTCGCGATTCATGGCTGTTCTCCTCCATTGGAGACGGGTTCACGGTGGGCCAGCAAGGTCTGAGGCGGCGCGCTCCACAGGTGCAGCGTCAGCTTCTAAACTGCATACAGTTTAGGTCGGAGGGGGCCGGGTGGGAAGACACGCGGGCCACGAAAATGGGCGAACCGGGGGCGGGCATGACGCGGGATGAGGCGGGGCTGCGAGCGGAGGTGGCCGAGGCGGCACACGTACTGGCCCGGCTGGGGCTGGTCACCGCGTTCGGGCACGTGTCGGCCCGGGTCGGCGGGGCGATGCTCATCACGCCGGCCGCGGACCTGGCCGGGGTGAGCGCAGAGGGCCTGATCGAGGTGGCGCTGTCGGGGGTGGCGCCCGCGGAGGGGTCCGGGCCGGGGGTGGCACCTCCGGGGGTGGCGCTGCCGGCCGGGGCGCCGGCCGAGGCCTGGGCCCACCTGGCGGTGTACCGGCAGCGGCCCGACGCGGACGCCGTGGCCCGGGCTCAGCCGCCCAGCGCGTTCGCGGCCGCGGCGGTGGCCACGGCCACGGGGGCGATCCGGCCGCTGCACGGGCAGGCCGCCTGGCTGGGCGAGCGGATCCC
>DATDIH010000345.1:0-2408 GCA_036521155.1 Streptosporangiaceae bacterium | reverse complement strand
CGCCGCCCCGGCTCTGTACCAGCCCTTCGCCCTCGGTCACGTGCAGGATCTGGCCGAACGGATGCCGGTGCCACGCCGTGCGCCCGCCGGGAGCGAAGTGCACGCTGAGCATCCGGACCCGGGACGGCGGCCCCGGCGTCGCGATCTCGTCCATCCACACCTGGCCGGTGAACCAGTCCCGCGGCCCCGGTCTGGTGTCCGCGCGCTTCCTGCGTATCTCCATGCGTGTACCGGCTCCTTTGGTCTCGCTCCTGCAGCCCGTCCATTCTCCCGGCTCCCCCGGCCTCACGCGTACTACCCGCGAGTCCAGTGATGCACCAGCGCACCGTGGTGCGCATCTCCTGGAAAAGATCGGGGTGGATCGGGGCTTCGGGGTGATCTTTGTGCACTATAGACCCCCAAATCCTCCCCAAAGCCCTAATCCTCCCCGGAAGGCTTGAGCTTGATCGCACTAAGTAGCGATTCTAGATGTTGATGATGTTCATGAGGCCATGGAGGCATCCGCGAGGAAGCCTCACCGCGGCTAGGGCCGCCTTCAGGCTGATTCCTGCCCGGGTGCAACCCGCGGGCCGCGCAGTACCAGGACGGAACGGGGCCCGACCGTGACCAGGTCGCTGACCCGGCGCACCGGCGCCGCCGCCACCGCGGTGGGATCGAAGGTGTCGATCTCCGCCCGCCAGGCCAGCCCCGGCCGGCACTCACCGATGGTGAACTCCAGCGGTTCCCACCACCCGTTCACCAGGACCAGGAAGTCGTCGTCGAGCAGCGGCTGGCCGTCGGGCCCGGTGTCGGGCGCGTCCGAGCCGTCGAGGTAGACGCCGAGCGCGAGCGCATTGCCGTCCGCCCAGTCGGCTTGCGTCATCGGCGTCCCGGCCGGGGTGAACCAGCCGAGCTCGGCCGCCTCGACGCCGGTGAGGTAGCGGTGCCGCCTGAGTACCGGATGGGACCGGCGCAGCGCCACCAGGTCCCGGGTGAACGCCAGCAGCCCGGCGTCCACCGCGGACCAGTCGACCCAGGAGATCTCGTTGTCCTGGCAGTAGGCGTTGTTGTTGCCGCCCTGGGTGCGGCCGAGCTCGTCGCCGCCGAGCAGCATCGGCACGCCGAACGAGAGCAGCAGGGTGCACAGCATGGCACGGGACCGCTGCGCCCGCAGCGTCAGCACGGCCTGGTCCTCGGTGGGTCCCTCGGCGCCTGAATTCCAGGACCTGTTGTCGTTCGCCCCGTCCCGGTTGTCCTCGCCGTTGGCCTCGTTGTGCTTGCCGTCGTAGGACACCAGGTCCCGCAGCGTGAAGCCGTCGTGCACGGTGATCAGGTTCACCGAGGCCGTCGGGCGCCGCCGGTCGTCCCCGTACAGGTCGTAGGAGCCGGCGAACCTGGTGGCGAACTCGCCCAGGCCGATCCTCTGGCTGCGCCAGAAGTCGCGCATGCTGTCCCGGTACCTGCCGTTCCACTCGCGCCACAGCGCGGGGAACTCACCCACGGCATAGCTGTCCATCTGGCCGACGTCCCACGGCTCGGCGATGAGCTTGGCCTGCGACACCACCGGGTCCTGCGCCACCAGGTCGAAGAACGCGGACAGGCGGCTGAACCCGCCGTCCTGGCGCGCCAAGGTGGTGGCCAGGTCGAACCGGAACCCGTCGACGTGCATCTCGGTCAGCCAGTACCGCAGCGAGTCCATGATCAGCCGCAGCGCCACCGGGTTCCCCGCGTTCAGCGAGTTGCCGGTCCCCGTGGTGTCGTAGTACTGCTCCGGGTCGCCAGGGTTCAGCCGGTAGTACGCGGTGTTGTCCAGGCCGCGGAAACACAGCGACGGGCCGCCCTCGCCGCCCTCGGCGGTGTGGTTGAACACCACGTCCAGGATGACCTCGAGCCCGGCCTCGTGCAGCGCCTTCACCATGGCCTTGAACTCGGCCACTTGCCCGCCGGGGGACCCGGCGCGTACCGCGGCGGAGTACGCGGCGTGCGGCGCGAAGTACCCGATCGTGTTGTAGCCCCAGTAGTTGGTCAGGCCGCGCTCGAGCAGGAACTGGTCGGGCACGTACTGGTGCACCGGCAAAAGCTCGACGGCCGTGACACCCAGGTCGGATAGATAGGACCGAACGGAGTCGTGTGCGAGCCCCGCGTAGGTCCCACGCAGCTCCTCGGGGACGCCAGGGTGCCGCATGGTGAAGCCCTTTGAGGCCGGACCCGGGGACGAACCCGTGCCAGGCACCGCCGTCGTAGTCCGGCAGCCGGAACCGGCTCTCGTGGCCCGCGTCGTCGAACAAGCAGACCTCGGCCGCCTCGGCCACGCTCGAAGCCACCGCGAAGTTGATCCCGCCGTCGCGCGGCGTCGCGCCCAGCGGCGACGGCTGACCGGGAAGTGCGTCCTCCATCCGGCCTACGCTACCGAGCCCGGCCGGCCCGCG
>DATDIH010000344.1:0-3523 GCA_036521155.1 Streptosporangiaceae bacterium | reverse complement strand
CGGCTCCCGGGCCGGCCTGGTGGGCACGGCCGGACTCCGGCCGCTGGCGGAATCTGGCCTGGAGATCTTTTACAGCCTGGCGCCCGGTGCGTGGGGTCGCGGGTACGCCACGGAGGCCGCCCAGGCCGTGGTGGACTACGGCCTCGGTTTCCTCGGCCTGCCCGAGGTACTGGCCGAGGTCGACGAGGGCAACGCCGCTTCGGTCGCCGTCGTCAAGCGACTCGGCATGACCCCGTACGCCGTGGTCCCCGGCGTCCTCGGCCTGATGACCCGCTACCGCGCCACGGCCGGGTTGTTGTAGCCGCTCCACTCCCCCGCGGTACCGCGCTATGGCCGGGACCGCGTAGCAAGTTGCTGCCCGGCGGTACCGGCGTCATGACCGGGATCGCCCAGCCGCTTCGCGCCCCACGGCACCCTTCCGTCACACCGTAAACCCTAGATTCTTTGTTCTATATTTATGATCCTACTGGGCATTTCATGTTGAAGTCCAGTTCGGATTTCGCTATCATGTTCTATATGGATTAGTATCCCGAACGGGTGGTGGTACATGCCTCCGGAACCGGTTCCCGCGGACCCTGGGTGGGACGATGATCCCGCCTGGTCGCGCCCGGATCCGATGGCGGCGGCCGAGCGGGAGGCGTGGCTGGACCGGGTCTGCGAGCACGACGAGCCCCCCGAGCCGGAGGAGTTCGAGGACTTCGATCCGCTCACCCCGGCCGAACTGGCGGAGGTGCGCGAGGCCGCCGCCGACGAGCTGCTGGCGGTGGAGGCGGCCACCACCGGGCGGCGGGGCCCGGGCCAGCCCGGCTCCGCGCGGGTCTTCCCCGGCGAGTCGGCCAGCCCGGCGGCGGGCTTCGGCCCGGGGATGGCGCTGGACGTGCTGCCGGGCTGCGCGGGCCTGGCCGTATCCGCCGATGCCGCGGGTGAGGACGACGGCTTCGCGGGCGTCTCGGAGGGTGAGCTGGTCGGGGTGCTGTGCGCCTGGGACCGGGTCGAGGCGCACGCCGCGGCCCGCAAGCTGGCCGTGGCCGCGGAGCTGATCCGCCGCAACCCCAAGCCCGGCTGCGAGCCGCAAGGACCGGCCCGGATGCCGGCGGCGTGGGATGAGTTCGCCGCCGACCTGGTGGCCTATTCCCTGGCCGAGTCCCGCAGCCGCGCGGAGGTCCTGCTCGACCTGGCCCAGGCCCTGCAGACCCGGCTGCCCGGCACCATGGCCGTGCTGCTCGATGGCACCATCACCCGGTACAAGGCCGAGCTGATCGCCCGCGCCACCGCCCTGCTTGATGACGCCGAGGCCCGCGCCGCCGAGGCCGAGGTGTTGGATCGAGCCGGACGGCTGACGCCAGGCGGGCTGCGCGCTGCGATCGCCCGCGCCGTGATGGAAGTCGCCCCGGAGAAGGCGAAGGAACGCCGCGAGACCGCGGCGAAGGATGCCCGGGTGGAGCGGTGGACCGAGGATTCCGGCAACGCCGCGCTGATGGGCTGCGAGCTGCCCCCGGCCGAGGTGCTGGCGGCGGACCAGCGGATCACCGCCTGGGCGAAGGAACTGGGCACGGCCGGGCTCGAGGGTGACATGGACCAGCTCCGCGCCCGCGCCTACCTCGACCTGCTCCTGGCAAAGGACTCCCGTCCCAGCGTCAGCGGCGGGAACGACGCCGGGCCAGGCCAGGGCCCGGGCGGGCCGCCACCGGCAGTGGGACCGGGGGGCGGCGCGGCGCCGGGCGGGTTCGCCGGGCGGGTCACCCTGACCGTCCCGCTGGCCACCTTGACCGGCCTGGCCGGACGACCCGGCGAGCTGTCCGGGCTCGGCCCTATCGACCCTTGGCTGGCCCGGGATCTGGCCGCCGCGGCCGCGCAGAACCCGAAGACGACGTGGTGCGTGACCGTGACCGACCAGCACGGGCACGCCACCGGCCACGGCTGCGCCCGCCCAGAGCCCAAGAGCCACCGCAAACGCGCCGGACCCGGCCCGCCGTCGGGCGAGACCGGGTTTACTTTCACCCCGGCCAGCCGGGACGGGCCGTTCGGCGGCTACGGCACCTGGCGGCTGCGCACCCCCGGACCCGGACCGGACCTGATCATCACCCTGGACCCGCTGACCACCGAGCCCTGCGACCACCGGCACGAAGCCCGGGGCCACAACCCCGGGGTCAAACTCCGGCACCTGTCCCAGGTCCGGCACGCCACCTGCACCAGCCCCATCTGCCGGCGGCCCGCCGCCCAGTGCGATTTCGAGCACAACACCCCCTACGAAGCAGGCGGGCGGACCTGCCTGTGTAATTGCGGCCCAAAATGTCGGCACGACCATCGACTCAAACAGGACCCCCGCTGGAACGTCGACCAGCTCCCCGACGGCACCGTCCGCTGGACCACCCCATCCGGGCGCCAGTTCACCACCGAACCAACCCGCTACCCCGTTTGATAGCGGGAATGTCCCGTAAGCGTGCCCTATACCAGGACTCTGGATCGTGCTGGGACCGGTGGGCGACGACCGTGACCTGGCCTTGTTAAGGGTGATGAGAGGCCCGTTAGGGACATTGGTCCCCAGCGATGTAGGCCGAAGGGCCCGAGGTTCATTTGTGTGCGCAAGCGTACACTCCCGTTTAAAAGGACACCCCGGATCGAAAGGATGTGGGGATATGACCAGGATCAGGGTGCTGCTCGCGGCGATGGCGGTGCCGGTGACAATAGCTGCACTTGTGCTTGCGGCTCAGGGCGCGCAGGCATCGACCCCGGAATGCACGAACGGCACCTACCACGGGTACTGCGCCACCCAGATCGACAACGGGACTCCCGCGCTCGTGATAGACAACAGCAAGCAGCGGGAGGCGGTGGACAATCCGGTGGTCGGGTGGACAGACAGCAGCACCGATCCGGCCACCGACTGGGTCCAGCTCGCCTATGCGGGAGACAACTCGCTAGGGGTTATGTTCTTCTGGGCTCCGACCGGCGTTAACCTCAATCTGTGCATGGCCGATCCGGGGAATGGTCACGTCGTGCTCCGGGTATGCAACGGCTCGAACTGGCAGCGGTGGATCGCCGCCCCGGTTGGCTCCACGGGGTTCTTCACCTGGACGAACCGCGCCACGCATAGGATCTTGCAGTCCGGGGCCAAGGGCTCGCAGCTCGTGACGGTTACCCCGTCCGCAACGACCTCTGGCAACCAGGAGTGGAAGTTCAGCGCTTAGCCTCTGACCTGACCCCCTGCCTTAGAACGCCCGCCAGCCCTCGGGGTCCGGGCGGGCGGCCAGCGGCGCGTCCGGCCCGTAGGGCTCGCGGGTCAGGACGAACGAGCCCAGGTCGAGGTGGTCCACCGTACCGTCCGGGCCGCGGACCAGGCGGAGGGGCTCGCCGGTGTAGTAGCCGTCGAGGCCGGTCCAGGTGCCGTCGGGTTCGGCGCGGAAACGGGAGGCGCGGCCCCGGCCCGTGGCCGGGGCGAGCTCCAGGCCACGGTCGGCGAGCAGGCGCAGCACGTAGGCGCGCGGCCCCCAGTACCACGGGCCGGTCAGCGCGAGCAGCGCCT
>DATDIH010000343.1:0-11861 GCA_036521155.1 Streptosporangiaceae bacterium | reverse complement strand
GCTGACCGGCCAGGAGTTCACGGTGGCTGTTACTCGCACCGCCGGGTTCGACGCCGACGTGTGCCTGTCCGCCGCCGAGCACCCCGATCTGCCGGCCCCGGGCGCCATCATCACCGGCGGCGTCTCCCTCTCGATCCGCTTGGAACACCCGCCCGCCTAGCCCCGCGTCTGAACGATCCACCGGCCTGACCGCCACCCCGGCGCCCCGTCTCCAGGCCAGCTAGACCCTCGACTTCCTCTGGCCCCACCGGCGGCCCGAACAGCAGTCCCTGCCCCTCGTCACACCCCAGCTCGGCCAGGGTGGTGAGCTGCTGGCTGGTCTCGATGCCCTCGCCGACCACGGTCATGCCCAGCGCGTGCGACATCGCGGTGACCGCGGCCACGATCTCCCGGTCGCGGCAGCTGCGGCTGATCTGCTCCACGAAGCTGCGGTCGATCTTGAGCACGTCGGCGTTGAGCCGCTGCAGGTAGACCAGGGTCGAGTAACCGGTCCCGAAGTCGTCCAGCGCGATCCGAACGCCAGTCGCGGCCAGCCCGGCCAGTACCTCCTGGACGTCGGCGACCTCGCCGATCAGCGCGGTCTCGGTGATCTCCAGGCACAGCCCACCCAGGTCCAGCCCATGGTCCCGGGCCAGGGCGTCGACCCGCCCCGGCAGGCCCGGGTCGGACAGCTCCCGCCCGGACACGTTGACGGCCAGGGTGAAAGGCCGCGGCCAGCCGTCCCGGGCCGTCCACCGGGCCAGCTGGCGGCAGGCCTCCTCCAGCACGAACGCGCCGATGCCGCTGATCAGCCCGGTCTCCTCGGCCAGCGGGATGAACTCGTCCGGCAGCATGACCCGGCCGCTCGGGTGCCGCCAGCGCACCAGCGCCTCGGCCCCGGTCAGCACCTGGGCCTGCAGCGCGTACTGCGGCTGGTACACACAGAACAGCTGGCCCTGCTCGATGCCGCGGGCCAGCTCGGTGTACAGGGTGTCTTTCTGGGCCCGGGAGCGGTGCGCCGGGTCGTAGGCCCGGCTGCGATTGCGGCCCGCCTTCTTGGCTTCGTACATGGCCGCGTCGGCCTCGCGCACCAGCCGGTCGGGCTCGGTGGCGGCCTGGCTGGTGGTGGCGATGCCCACGCTGCAGGTGACCGTCAGGTCCCGGCCGCCCCTGGCGAGCCCGGCGAACCCGGCGAGGTCGGTGAACGGCGCCGCGACCGCGCGCAGGATCCGGTCGGCCAGCAGGCTGGCGGTGGCGTGCAGGTCCAGGTCGGCGCACAGCACCACGAACTCGTCGCCGCCCAGCCGGGCCACGGTGTCGGTCCGCCGCGCCAGCGTGGACAGCCGCCGGGCCACCTCGGTGAGCACCAGGTCGCCGGCGTCGTGGCCGAAGGAGTCGTTGATCTCCTTGAAGTTGTCCAGGTCGACGAACAGCACCGCCACCTGGACCCGGGTCCGGTCCACGCCCAGCCGGCTGACCGACGGCCGCTCCACCCCGAGCAGGGCCTGGGCCAGCCGGTCCATCAGCGCGATCCGGTTGGGCAGCCCGGTCAGCGGGTCGTGCAGGGCCTGGTGAGCCAGCGCCCTCTCCGCCCTGACCTGCGCGGTCACGTCCCGGGAGATGCCGTAGGTGCCGATGATCTGGCCGTCGGTGTCCCGCAGCGGCATCTTCGTGCTCGACACCCAGCACTCGGGCCGCCCCATGAACGTCTCCCGCTCGATCTTGCCGACCACCGGCTGCCCGGTGCGCATGATCTCCTGCTCGTCGGCGAACGCGGCCGCCGCGTGCTCCTCGTCGAACACGTCGAAGTCGGTCTTCCCGGCCAGCTCAGCCGCGTTCAGGTCCGGTGCGCAGGCCGCCCGCCAGCCCTCGCTGACCAGTAGGAACCGGCTCTGCCGGTCCTTGAAGTAGACGCGCTCCTCGCCCGAGGCCAGCAGGTTGCGCATGCAGACCAGCGCGAACTCGTCCAGGTCACGCCGGTGGTCCGGTTTCAGCTGCTTCATCCCCCCGGAAAAGCAACAAGGTTACGGGCGGTATCTCCGCCACCGCAATCTGTAAACCGCCAGCGCCGTCTTTGCTGTCACCCGGCCAGCGTTCAGGCCATTCAACCAGCCACGGTCCGGGCCGGCAGCGATGTCCCGGCTACCACGCACTGCGGCGTGAACCGGACCCGCCGCCCGGTGCCTTCGTGGTCCCCGCCCGCCCCCGGTTCGGCCCAGTCCACCACGGCCGTGCCGGACAACTGCAACGACTGGCCAGTACCGAAGTCCGCGAACAGCAGGGCTGCCGCCGGATCGACGGCCAGGTTGCCAAAGCTGTTGAACATGTTGTTCCCGGGATAGTCCGGCCACCAGAGCTCGCCGTCCTCGACCCGGACGAACCCGGGAGTGCCGCCGCGGTGGGATGCGTCGTTGCCCCGCTCCGGATGAGAGGTGCCGAGCAAGAAGGTGTCGGCCGCCCGAACCAGGGCCCGGTCCGCCGCGGCGAGCCCGGTCCCGCGGCGCACCGCCTTGCCCGCGCCAACGTCATCCGGGCTGATGGGCGCGAGCAACCGCGGCCGGATGTACTGCGGGCAGTTGCCGTAGGCCTGCTCGGCCTTGACCCGCAATCCGCCCGGACCGGCCGTGACGAGGGTGCCGTTGACCCGGGCCCGGCGCCGGACCGCGAACTCGATGGCCAGCAGGCCGACGGCCTGACCGGCGCCGAGCCCGTGCAGTGGATCGCCGGGACCGGGTGCCGTCGCGATGTCCAGGGTGGTCGCCGAGCGGGGGAGCAGGAAGCCGGGCGGCCCGGCCAGCGGGGAGATCCACAGCCGCTGGTCCTGGTCCCGGGCGGTGAGCGCAGCGAACGTCCGCCCGGCCAGAAACTGGCCGATCCCGCCCCGCAGGTCGGCTGGGGCCAGCATCCCAGTCAGCCGGGCCGCCTCGGCCGTGACCCCGGCCCGCTGCTGCACGGCCAGCTCACCACGGTGGAACCCGCCCTCGCCCTCGGGACCGTTCGTCAGCTGCACCCGCCCATTCTAATGGATGGTAAGGCGTATAACCATTAGAGGTAGCTAGACTGAACAGGTGAGCGTCGATACCACCCGGGCCCCGCTGCTGGGCGAACCGATCCCGGTCGAGCTGATGAACACGGTGTGGGCCGACCGGGACGGTGTGCACGACGCGCTGGCCGATCCGGCCGAGGCCGCGGCCTGGCTGCGTGCCGCGGCCCCGCGCATCGAGATCACGCCCCCGGAGCTCAGGCCGCCGGCCGGAGACGCAGAGACCGGGACTGTGATCAGCGACCTTCGGGATCTGCGTAATGCTCTCCGTCAGCTGGCTGCCGAAGTCACCGGCGACCGCCGGTCAGCTGGCCGACCCGGAACCGAGCCGGCCGCCAGCCGGGCTGTCGCGGTCAGCACGATCAACCGGGCCGCCGCAGCCGCTCCGGCCTGGCCCGCACTGAGCTGGCCCGACGATGCCCCCGCGACCCGCCAGCTCCACAGCCAAGGTCCGGCCGCCCGCATCCTGCTGGCCGCCATCGCGAGCCAGGCCATCAGTCTGTTCGCCGAGCCTGACCCACCGGGTCAATCGGGTCAGCCGCAGCTCAGAGCCTGCCGCGGCCCGGGCTGCGTGCTGTACTTCGTCCAGCAGCACCCGCGCCGGGAGTGGTGCTCAGCCGGCTGCGGCAACCGTGCCCGCGTGGCCCGCCACTACCACCGCCACCGCGGATCGGCCGCCGGCTGACGACCCGTTTCTCCAGGCCACGCGGCCGTTGACCGTGACCGCCGCGTGCCGGGCCGCCCCGGCCGCCATCCCGAGCTCCGCACTCGCCATCGCCAGCCGCGCCCCACTCGGGCCACTCACCGCACTCCCGCACCGCGAGTCACCCGAATCTGCCCGGCACCCAGATATGGAACGTTCAAATTTTGATATCGAAGGTCGGATGGATTTCTTCCGGTAACTAGCAGGGCTGGCCAGTGGTGGCGGGTTTCGATGTGGCGGTCAAGCCGTAGTCAGCTGACAACGCGGACCGTAATCCCGTTTCTCGCTCAGAACAACACTTCCGGTCAGAAATAATCATGTACGCCCATCATCACCCGCCAACCAACGCCCCGGACCGGAGCGGCGATCAGGCCTGCCCCGGCCCGTCGGCGAGCTGAACGTCGGCGAGGTGGGCGTTGACCCGGCCGAGCAGGGCGAACAGCTGCTGGCGCTCGTCGCGGCCGAGCGGAGCCATGATCTGGTCGTTGACGCCGTCGAGGACGCGGTCCAGCTCGGCCAGGCGGCGCTCGCCGTCCCCGGTGATGGTGATGACGTTGCGGCGCTTGTCGGCCGGGTCGGGGGCGCGGCGGATCCAGCCGCTGTCCGCGAGGCCGTTGAGGACCGAGACCAGGTCACTGGTGTAGATCCGGGTGCGGCCGGAAAGGGCCGCCTGGCTGGCCGGGCCGAGTTCGGCCAGGGCGGCCAGCACCACGAAATCGTCCTTGCCCGCGCCGGCCGCGGCCAGCGCGTTTCCCGCGACGTGCCGCGTCTGCGCGGCGGTCATCCCGACCAGGCGCGAGAGCTGGAGCTTGAGCCGTTCCGGGGTCTCGTCGCCGTGGTCGAACCGCAGGTCGTAGCCGGTCTCCATGCGTGCAGTTTACCCATTTGCGTTAGGAGCACTAACGATCTAGATTCATTAGTAACACAAACGTTAGTAGCACTAGCGATTAGGAGTCCCTCGTGACCAGCACCGAAACCCTCATCCGCGAACTCGCCGACCGTGCCGAACTGGCCGACCTGGTCGCCCGCCACAGCCTCTGGATCGACGAGGCCCGTTACGACGAGACCAGCCGGCTCTTCACCGCCGATGTCGCCGTCATCTCCCGGCGCGGCCAGGCCCGCGGCACCGAGGCGCTCATCTCGGCCGCGCGCTCGGCGCACGACCGGTACCCGCGGACCATGCACAGCAAGTCCAACCTCGTCATCGAGACCGACGGCGACGTCGCCTCGGTCCGGGCCCACGACCTGGCCGTCTACATCCTGGATGACAAGACCGAAGCCGTCGCCGCCGCCATCCACCGCTACGGCGCGCGCCGCACCCCGGACGGCTGGCGCTTCGACCACCTGGAAGTCATCCCGGTCGCCCTGACCGAAGCCCTCGACCGCGCCCTCTAAGGTTCCAGGCCGTCCAGGGTGTCCGGGATGTCGACCGCATGCTGCTGCAGTGCTTCGAGCGGCACGATCTGCAGGGCCCGCTCGTGGGTCGAAGCCAGCACCACGTGAGCCGCCGCGCCATCGCGGTAGGCCCGCAGCCAGTTGGCCGCGGTCACGCACCAGCGGTCGCCCGGCGTCAGGCCCGGGAACTGGAACTGGGGCATCGGAGTGCTCAGATCGTTCCCGATGCCGCGCTGGTGGGTCAGGAACTCGGCGGTGACCACCGCACAGATCGTGTGACTCCCCAGGTCTTCTGGCCCGGTCGTGCAGCAGCCGTCACGGTAGAACCCGGTGACCGGGTCGCTGCCGCACGGTTCCAGCTCGCCGCCGAGTACATTGCGATCGCCCATCCCGCGATTATCGTGGCCCGTGGCAACCGCGACAATCACCCGGTGTGGGGCATACGCGTGATATGCCAGTGCCGTGGGCGACTCTGGGGATGTCAGAGCAGAAGACGTGAGTATTGGCGCGGCGCTGGCTGATGCGCGCTGGCAGGCTCACCTCACCGTGGACGAAGTCAGTCACCGGACCCGGATCCGCGAGGCGATCATCTGGGGCATCGAGCAGGACGACTTCTCGGCCTGCGGCGGCGACGCCTACGCCCGCGGCCACATCCGGGCCATTGCCCAGGCCGTCGACACCGACCCGGACCCGCTGATCGCCCAGTACGACCGGACCTACCGCACCACCGAACACATCGATGATGTGGTGGCCCTGAAGCCGCCCCCGCCGCCCGGCCGCCCGCCCAAGCCGCACCGCCGGGGGGTGCTGGCCGGGTCGGCCACCCTGGGTGTGGTGGTCCTGGCCCTGGTGGCCTGGGCCATCTACCACGTGGCGTCCGGGGTCGGCCACCCGAAGCCCAGCCAGGCCGTGGCCGGGGTCGGCCACGCTTCTTCGGCCAAGGCCTCGGGCGCGGCCGCCAACGGGCAGGGCTCGCCCCAGCCGTCCCCGGCCCCGACCACCCCGAGCGCGGTCCCCACCACGCCGACCGCCAGCGCCCCGCCCCCGGCACCAGCCTCGCAGGCTCTGCCCATCGCCCGTGCGTTGGCGTTCGGCCCGGGCGGTGCGGGCACCGGCGACACCCCGCAGAACGCGGACCTGGCCATCGACAGCCTCTACTCGACCGGCTGGCGCAGCGACTGGTACACCACCGCCGCCCTGGGCAACCTCAAGCCCGGCACCGGCCTGCTGCTGGACCTGGGCCGCCGGGTCACGATCAACGACGCCCAGCTTGATCTGGGCGGCTTCTCCGGCGCTGATCTCCAGCTCCGGGCCGGTAACGCAGCCAGCCCGGGTGCCCTGCACGAGGTGGCCAGCGCCAACGGGGCCAGCGGCCGGGTCACCGTGAATCTGAAGACCCCGGCCCGGGCCAAGTACCTGCTGATCTGGTTCACCCAGCTACCCTCGGACGGCGCCGGCACCTACCGGGCCGCCATCTACCACGTCATCATCCGCGGCCACTCCTGACCGGTCGTGCCTGCCGTGCGGACGGCGCGCCTGCTCGTCCGCCCGCCCGAGGAAGCGGACCGGGGCCGGTTCGTCGAGCTGTTCGGCGACGAGGACTTCATGGTGTTCTACCCGGCGGTCCTCACCGCCGGGCAGGCCAGCGACCGGTTCGACCACATGGTCGCGGTCGGCCGGACGATCCCGTTCGGCAAGCAACCGGTGGTCGAGCTGGCCTCGGGACGCATCGTGGGCTACACCGGCGTCGATCGCATCGACTTCGAGGGCCGGACCTGGCTGGAATGGGGCTACCGGCTGGTGCCGGAGTGCCGGGGCCTCGGCTACGCCACCGAAGCCAGCCGGGCCCTGCTGGACCAGGCCCGCCAGACCTACACCGGTGAACTGCTGGCCATCATCGCCCCCGAGAACCTCGCCTCCCAGAACGTCGCCCGCAAACTCGGCTTCACCTTCTGGAAGCAGGCCATGGTCGACGGCGATCTGCGGAACCTCTCCACCCTTCTTGTTTGAAGGTCTGCCCGGCCGCCCGATACCGGCCGGCCGGCCCTCAGCAGCCCGGTGTGGCCGTGCTGCGTGGGGGAGTGATGAGCACCTGGCTCGCCGCCGCCGGACGCGCGGCTGAACTGGCCGGGGCGGTCGCTCGCGCGGTCGGCCGCTGCGGCACCGGACTGGTCGCCGGGGCGCGGGACGTTTGGGCCGGCGCCGCCGCGACCGGCGCTGCCACCGCGCCCGCCCCGTACATCGCGGTGCCGGTGCCCTGGACGACGCCCGGTTCCAGCGCGATGTCGTGCACCGTTACCTGATGACCGGCCGTGTCGGTCAGCCGGACCGTGAACGGTCCCGGCCCCGCGCCCGACGCGGCGATCCAGTAGTTGTAATCCGCCCGGGCCAGGCTCTGCCAGCCCCCCGACGGCCCTTCCACCTGCACCGAAGCCAGCGCATTTCCGGTGTTCGACGCCAGCAGGGCCAGCCAGTACTGGGACGAGCCTTCCTTGACCCGCAGCGAGATCGGCCCGGGCCGGGCCGGGTCCGCGATCGTCCGGTAGCTGACCGGGACCAGTCCGGCCGACAACGGCGCGATCCGCGCGAACGCGGTCTCGCTCAGGTCGACGTGCCCGGCTGCGCACGGCGGGCACTGGTCGATCACTTCCGCCGTGACCGACCCGTCCGGCCCGCTGACCTCCACGTAGCTGCCGCACGCGGCCGCGCTGTCGTATTCGGACGGCGACAGCGCCACGAACAGCCCGTCGGCCGGAGGTGACGGATAAGAGCAGTTGCCGGTCCCCGAGAGCACGTAGTGCGTGGCCGTTCCCGTCACCGTCCCGGCCGCCGACATCACCGCCGCGCAGGCCTGCCCGCCGGCCTGGCCGACCCCGGCCACCACCACGGCCACCGCGATGACGGCGGCCACTCCGCCCAGCCCCAGCCAGGGCCAGCGCGCCCGCCACCAGCTGTGCGGTGAGCTGTGCCGCTGCCGGGGAACCATGGCCCGCAGCGTAAAGCCAGTCACAGCTGCCCCAATGGTGGTTCAGCCGATCCATTAGTACTTCGTCACTTCCGGCCCGCGCGGCGGCGTTACCCGGGCCCCAGACCCTGCCCGCCGAACTGGGCCCGTCAGAACACAGAGGGCACGATGAGCGCG
This sequence comes from Streptosporangiaceae bacterium, assembly GCA_036521155.1. Taxonomy (GTDB): domain Bacteria; phylum Actinomycetota; class Actinomycetes; order Streptosporangiales; family Streptosporangiaceae; genus Bog-532. The sequence continues at coordinate 3,599 of DATDIH010000343.1, read as the reverse complement.
GCCCGCGCCGCGTGCGGCGTGACGTAATGCTTGGGGTTCCGCTCCACGCACCGCTGATGGGTGAGTGCCTCACACGACGGGCAGGCGACGCGCAGGGCGGGGTTGGCGTGCGCGCGCTGATCGGCGCTGCCAAAGGTCGCGATCACTCGGTAGATGGCAATTTCGGATTGTGTCGCGCTAGCAGCTCGCCGTGACGGCATCGCGTTTCATCTCGTTTCAATTTGTACTCCCGACAATAGCAGTGACTGGGCGACCAGCCACCGTAGGTAAAAATTTCGAATATCTTATCTATTGAAGTACGGAGATCCGTTTTGTGTGCCGGTCAAGGTCACGATCGGCGCCGGGGCGCTGGTGCGCAACGTCTTGTCAGCACCGCCAGAGACGGGGCAGCGCCCCGTCTCCGGCTCCTGTTGCCATAGCGTGGGTGCGTGACCGCTGTCCTAATTGTCCTCGCGGTAGCCGTCGTCGTGCTCCTGGCCGTGACCCTGCACCTGGCCCGGCGCGGCCCGGAGGCGGGGAGCGCTGACGGAGCGCAGCCCTCAGTCCCCGCCGTACCTCCGCCAGCCTCGGCGGTACCCCCGCGGCCCGCCAACGTGGCCATCGTGACGTTGTACGAACTGTGGATGAGCCGGGTCGAGCGGGAGAAACTCGGCGCTGGCGACGGCGCCTGGGCCGACCTGGCCGGTACCCCGCAGTACGCCACCTGGCAGCGGCTGGCCGAGGCGCGCGGCGCTGGCGATGACGTGCAGCACTACATGACCCGCGGTCTGCTGTCCGAGGTTCTCTACGCCGCCGGAGGCGTTGAACGGGAGCTCGGGCGGCTGCGCCAGGCGCTGGATGATGCCCGGCAGGTGGCCGCCAAGGAGGCACCGCGGCCCACTGTCCTACTGCAGGGACAGGCCGTTCCGGCCGCCCAGCGACAGCCGATCGGCGGTCCCTACGCGGCCGTCCGGCCGGTCCGCGAGGCGTCCTACAGCTTCGTGAACCTGCTCAGCTGGGCGCGGTCGACGGTGGAGCGCACCGACCGCCCGCACCAGCCGGGCTCGTCCGGCCGGGCCGGGCTGCTGCCTGCGCTCCGGCCCGGTGAGCTTCGGGACGCCGTGGAGTCCGCACTGCAGCATCTCCGGACCGCGCTCAAGGACTCCCGGTCGCTGTCAAGCTACGCCTTCCACGCCGGTGCGATACCGGGCGACGAAACGTCCGGCAGCGGGCTGTTGCTGCCGGACGGGGACACTCTGGCCCCGCCCGCTTTCTCGCTGACCAAGCAGGCTCCGGCCGAGGAGGCGCTGCAGTTCACTGAGGACCGCACCATGCTGACCTGCGCCACCGAGCTGATGGCCGCGATCGAGGAATTCGTGAACCAGGTGCTCGATGCCTTCGCCGCCAGCGTGACCGTCCGTCCCTGAGCGGTCAGCTTCCGGAGCCGCTGGTCAGCTCGGGCTTCGAGTCGCCCGCGCTGATCTCGGCCTTGAGCGCGGCCAGTTCCTTGTCCACCCCGGCCGCCGTGCTGGTCTCGTCGAGTTCCTGCTGGATGTCGTCGGTGTCCCCGCCGACGTCTTCCAGCACCCCGGAGGCCAGCAGTTCGTCGACGGCCCCGGCCCGGGCCTGCATCTGAGCGATCTTGTCCTGGGCCCGCGCGATGTCGGCGCCCGTGTCCCCGAAGGTGCTGGAGATCCCGGCCGCGGTCTCGTTCACCGAGGTCTGCGCCTGGGCCGCCGTGTACTGGGCCTTCAGCACTTCCTTCTGGGTCCGGAAGTTGTTGACCCGCTTCTGCAGCGCGTCCAGGGTCTGCTCGAGCTTCTGTTCCTGGTCGCCGAGCTGCTGACGCTGCGGTTCCATGGCGTCGATCTGAGCCTGGGCCGCGGCCTTGCGGGCGAGAGCCTCCCGGGCCAGGTCTTCCCGGCCCTGGCCCAGCGCCGCCTTGGCCTGGTCGTTGAGGTGGTCGATCGAGTGCTGGAACTGCTGCTCCTGCAATTCGAGCTGCTTGCGCGACGCGGCCACGCTCACCAGCCCCCGGCGGACCTGGGTGATCTGGTCGAGCATCTGCTCGTAGGAAAGATCGAGCATCTCGTCGGGCTTCTCGGCCGCGTCGAGCGCCTTGTTGGCCTTGGCCTGGGCAATGTCACGGGCCCGCTGGAAGAGGCTCATTCTGATCTGCTCCTCGCCGTCGATGGGCAGCACCGATACCCCGAGGCTACCGCCCCGAGAAACGGCGGTTTCCGGTAGACGCCGCCGGTCGGCACCTCCACGATGGGAGCGAGGGGGAGGGATCCTGACATGCCTGATTCGCCATTCGCCTGGGACCAGCTCGGCACGTACAAATCCGAGGGCCGTTTCCTGGACGGCTATCCCGATGACCAGCGGACGTTCTTCTCGCCGCGGGACAACGTCCACGCCTTGCTGGTCGCGCTGCTGGACAGCGCCCAGCACTCGATCGTGGTCAACATGTTCGGCTACGACGACGACGAGCTGAACAAGATCATTCAGGGCAAGCTCGCCGACGAGAAGATCTACGTGCAGATGAGCCTGGACCGCAGCCAGGCCAGCGGCGTGCACGAGAAGCAGATCCTGGCCAGCTGGGCCAACAACGCCTTCGGCAACAGCATCGCCATCGGCACCAGTTCGGTGCACAACGCGATCTCGCATCTGAAGATCGTGATCGTCGACGGCGTGTACACGGTCAAGGGCTCCACCAACTGGTCGCTGTCGGGCGAGCAGCAGCAGGACAACGAGCTGACCCTCAGCCGGAACGCGGTGATCGCGGCTGAGACCCGGGCCATCCTCGATCTCAATCACGACTTCATGCTCAAGCAGATGGTCGGCAGCAAGCTCGACCTGACCAAGCTGCTGGCTCCTACGGCCAAAGCCGCGATGCCACCATTGCCGCCCGATCCCGCATGACCTCGCGCGGGTAACAAGAACCAGGTTCAGGCCGCCGCCGCGCGCGTCCAGGCCGCGCCAACGACTCCCGGCTCCAGGATGTGATCGAGTACGCGCGGTGCCTGCACCGGTTCGTTGCGCTGTGTTCGGCCTACGGGACCTCGCTAACACCCTCACATGCCGAATAGCGGACGTTGCGTTCTCGCATATCTATGCGCTGAACTGGATGCTGTGGGCGGCCGCAGCGATCGTCAATTCAGCCTTTCGTCCAGCGCGGAGCGCGCCGAACGCCGACTCGGCGCGCCCGATCGTACCTGGGCGGCCTCATCGATAAACGCGCAGATCGTCCAATTCTGTTTGCTGATCATGCGGCAGCGATTGGCTTGATGGTGGACCGATAATGATGGCAACGCCCACAGGAGCCGCTTCCCACGCCGGGCCCAGCCGTGGGTCGGCTGGCGGGCTTTGTCCATGCGCGCTCAGCTGGCCCGGCGACGTCCCTGCTGGGTGTGAGGTTTTCAGCTGGCAGCTGATGGCCGGACAGCGACGACCTCGATCTTGACCTTGATGCTGGGCCACACCGGCGCTGGTATCACGGCCAGCATCGAGGCGCATTCGTGCTTGACGAATTGGCTGCGAACGAGGGTGTAGGCCTTGATGTCGTCGGCGTCGGTCAGCCACTGCCGGATGCTGACCACGTCGGGGATGCCCGCCCCGGC
>DATDIH010000342.1:0-6114 GCA_036521155.1 Streptosporangiaceae bacterium | reverse complement strand
CAGCTCGCCGAGGGGGTTGTTGGCCTTCCCGATGGCCGCCCGGGCCGGCGGCGGGCGCAGCCGCAGCCGCAGCTCGACGGTTTCTCCGGGGCCGGCCGTCACCTGGTACCAGAACGAGCACTTGGTGCCCGTGCGCTCAGGATTGACGGTGTCCGCCCCGCTGACCACGTGGTCGTTGATGCCGTCCTTCGGGTACGGCGTGAGCGGCGCGCTGCCGAACAGGCGCTGGTCGTTGGTCTCGTTCTCGCAGAACAGCGCGGTCGGCATCGTCCCGTCCGGCCCGGGGCCGGCCAGCAGCTCCATCGGGCCGACGAACGGGTGATCGATGCCCACCTCCGAATCGCCCACCGCGCGCATGGCGGGCTTGGGCGCGTCCACGTCCCACGACCAGGTATTACGGAACCACGCGGTCGGCAGCACGTGCAGCGTCGCGGTCTCGGGGCCGGCGTTGGTCACCTGCACGGTCATCAGCAGGTCATCGGGGCTGGCCTTGGCGTAGTGGACTTCGGTGATCCAGTACCGGTCCTGTTCGAACGCCCCGGTGTCCAGCAGTTCGTACTCGGGTTCGGTACGGGTACGCGACCCGTTCTGGTCGATCAGGTCCTGATACGGATACGCGCCCTGCGGATAGTGGTATCGCCAGCGGTTCCAGGCGTGGCTGGGCAGCGCGTCCAGGTACCACCAGTACTCCTTGACGTCCTCGCCGTGGTTGCCCTGCGCCCCGGTCAGCCCGAACGCCCGCTCCTTCAGAATCGGGTCCTTACCGTTCCACAAAGCCAGGCCCAGGCACAGCCGCTGCTCCACGTCACAGAACCCGGCCAGCCCGTCCTCGCCCCAGCGGTAGGCCCGGGACCGGGCCTGGTCGTGCGGCAGGTAATCCCAGGCCTCGCCGTCGGCGCTGTAGTCCTCGCGGACCGTGCCCCATTGCCGCTCACTGACGTAAGGCCCCCAGCGGTACCACTCCCCCGCCTGCCGCAACCCGTCTTCCAGCCGCCCGAACCCGGCGACCCGATCCCGCTCAGCGCCCACTGCCGGCCCCTTTACTTTGACGTATTGCCTGCCTTTCTATGCGGGTAGACGCGCCACCTCATCACCTATGAAGGGTGATGATTTCGGGCTCAATCCCGGCCACATTTAGTACGTGAGCTAGCGATACATGAACGGTTGGCAAACAATGGCCAGCTGGCATCGGAGGCTGGCGTGACGACAGCACAGATCCTGACCGGCGTCGGCCTTATTCTCGTGCTTGCGGTCGGCTCCCAGGTGCTGGCCAGCCGGCTGCGCATTCCCGCGCTGATCCTGCTGCTGCCGGCCGGTTTCATCGCGGGCGCACTGACCAGCGACGTCAACCCGGAGAAGCTGCTCGGCCCCGCCTTCGAACCGCTGGTGTCGTTGTCGGTAGCGGTCATCCTCTACGACGCGGGCCTGGGCCTGGATCTGCGCAAGCTCAAGGGTCACACCCGCCGGGTGGTGATCCGCCTGATCGTGCTCGGGGTGCTGGTGACCTGGGCACTCGCCGCGCTGGTGGCCGCGCCGCTACTGGGCATGTCGCGCGGCGCGGCGGTCATGCTGGGGATCATCCTCGTCGTGTCGGGGCCCACGGTCGTGGGCCCGCTGCTCAATTTCGTCCGGCCGTCGGAACGGCTGCAGCGGGTGCTGATCTGGGAAGGGTCGATGATCGACCCGGTCGGCGGCGTCCTCGGTGCGCTGGTGTTTCATGCCGTCATCGCGAGCACCCACAAAGGCCTGGGCAGCCAGCTAGGGCAGTTCACGCTGAGCGTCGGCGTCGGCCTGGCCGGCGGCGTGGTGGGCACCGCGCTGCTCTGGCTGCTGTTGCGCAAGCTCCGGCTGGACCAGGCGCTCGGCACCAGTGCACAGCTCGCCACCGTGATCGCGGTGGCCGCCTGCTGCGACATTATCCGTGACGACACCGGGCTCATCGCCGCCATCTTCATGGGACTCGCGCTGGCCAATCTGCGAGGCTTCGACATCCCGGGCCGGCGGCCATTTTTCGAGACCCTCATACAGCTCATTATCGGCGTGCTTTTTATTTCCATCTCGGCCACCGTGACCCCGCAGTCGCTCCAGCACCTGGTGCTGCCCACGCTCGTCCTGGTCGCCGTGCTGGTTTTCGTGGCCCGGCCGGTCGTCGCGTTCGCATCCACGCAGAGAACGGACCTGCCGGCCGGTGAGCGCGCGTTCATCGGCTGGATGGCCCCACGTGGAATCGTCGCCGCCGCGACCGCGTCCACGTTCGCGGCGGGCCTGGTGTCCAAGGGGATCGGCGGCGCAGCCAAGATCCTGCCCGCCACCTTCGTCGTGATCGTGGCCACGGTCACCCTGTACGCCCTGACCGCGGCGCCGGTGGCCCGGCGATTGCACGTCGGCCGCCCGGATCGCACCCGGCCACTGCTGGTCGGGGGCGACGCATGGGTCATCGGCCTCGGGCTGGCGCTGCGGGCGGCCGGCCTGGAGGTGCTGATGTGGGCGGGCCTGGAGCAGCAGCGGACACAGATCAAACAGGCCGGCCTGGAACTGGCGCCGGGCGAGTTGGTGGCCGCCGCCACCGGCCGGGGCGCACGGCTGGAGGGAATCACGGACGTCCTGCTGCTAACCGACGAAGACGACTTCAACGCCCTGGCCGCGGCCTTGCTCGCGGGCAGCGTTCAGGGACGGGTCTACCGGCTCGCGCCACAGTTGCGCAGCCACGGGGTGGTCGCCCCGTACACCGGCGGTGAGGTCTTGTTCAGTGACGACCTGACCAGGCAGACCGTCAACGACCGGTATGCGGACGGCGCGCGGATCAGCGTGCGGCCGGCCAGCGGCGGGCCAGCCGACGGGGCCGACGGGGCCGACCTGCTGTTCCTCGTCCGGGCGGACGGGCACCTGGCGGCCGCCACGCAAGCCGGTACGCCGCCGCCGCGGGCGGGCGACACCCTGGTGTCCCTGGGGCCGGTGCCGGTGGCGCAGCTGGCGGACGGCCGGCGGCCGCGATGACCTTTCATGTGCGCCTGGTCAGTCCGCCTGATCAGACCGAGCGTCTCGTCGGGCTCCTCGCCGGCGATTCTGGTATCTCGAATCTGGTGGTGCTGCCGGGAACGGCGCGGCGGCCGGACGGTGATGCCGTGCAGTTCGACGTGCGGTCTCAGTCCGCCAACTCCCTATTCCGGAAGCTGGAGGCCTTCCCGGTCGACCACAGTGGCGCGGTCGCGATCAAGCAGGTCGATGCGACGCTCGGAGCAGAAACAGCTCGGGCCCGGGAGCACTTTCTTGTCCAGCGAGACGTCGCCCCGGTGTGGGAGATCGTCGAAGCCAAGATTCGCTCCGACGCCGTCTACGCCCCCAGCTTCTACATTCTTCTGATCATCGCCGGGCTGATCGGCGCGGTCGGCATCCTGACCAACTCCCAGATCCTCGTGGTCGGGGCCATGGTCGTCGGGCCGGAATACAACGCGATCATGGCCGTGGCGCTCGGCCTCGACAAGTGGAACAAGCGTCCGGTCATGCGCGGCGCCCTTGCCCTGCTGGCCGGATTCTCGGCCGCCATCGTCATCACCTTGGTCTTCGGCCTGATCATTCGCTGGTCCGGGCGTACGCCGGGGCTTTACCTGGCCGGGGTGCGGCCCGTCTCGGCTCTGATCGACAGCCCGAACTTGTTCTCACTCGTCGTGGCCGTGCTGGCGGGAATCGTCGGTGTCGTCTCGCTGACCGAAGCGCGAGCGGGCGCGCTCATCGGCGTTTTCATCTCGGTGACGACCATCCCGGCCGCGGCCGACCTCGGGTTGTCGCTCGCCTATTCCAGCTGGAGCCAGGCCAGAGGATCGGCATATCAGCTGGTGCTGAACGTCACCGTGCTGATGGTGATCGGGGCGCTGGTGCTGCGCCTCCAGCGGATCATCTGGCGGCGCCGAGGTTCAAGCGGGCGATGATCGTGGTCACCAGGTCCTCGGGCGTGCCATCGGCGTTCAGGACCAGCACGCCTTCGGCCGGATCCGGCACTTCGAGGGCGGCGAATTGGGTTGCCGCCAGTTGGGCGGGGAAAAAATGCCCGCGCCTGGCCCCGAGCCGGACTTGGTCCAGGTCGTGCGGGAGATCAAGAAACGCTAGCCGGGCCGATCGCCCGTCCAGGAGCTCCGCCCGGTAGGCACGCTTGAGAGCGGAACACGCCATGACACCCGACTCACCCGCGGCGGCACGCTCATCCATCCAGGCGCCGATCGCGTTCAGCCACGGCCCCCGGTCCTCGTCGCTCAGCGGCGTCCCGGCCGTCATCTTGGCGACGTTAGCGGCCGGATGGAAGGAATCGCCGTCCGCGAAGGCCCAGCCGAGCCGGCTCGCCAGCAATGCCCCGACTGTCGATTTCCCGCTGCCCGACACACCGGCCACCACCACGATCATCGCGCGGCCGGCGATCAGGCGGGCCGGTGGACCGTGGCCCAGTCGGCGGCCATATCGACCACCGTCCACTTGTGCTCGGCCGCGGCGGCCAGCAGCTGGTCGGTGCCGCTGCCGAGGATGGGGTCACGGTCGTAGGCGTACTCGCGGTCGCCGTCGGTGTGGTGGACGACCACTTCGAGGGTCCGGTACGGGCTGGCTGCGGTCCACTGGAGCATGGCCAGGTCACCATCGGTGTTCCCGGCGGCCATGATCGGGCGCTGCCCGACGTGCCGGTGGATCGAGCTCGGCTTCTGCGGCCCGTCGTTGATGACCTGGATGGTGGGGGTCTTGACGAGTTCGGGCCCGTCGTCGCCGACCCGGAACTCGGTTTCGCCGACGCTGCCGATCACCCGGTGCGGGGGCAGGCCGTAGCCCTCGGCGGTCCAGGCCCGCATGAAGTCGGTGCCACCACCAGAGAAGATCCAGCAGGAGAAGCCGTACCGGTCCAGCATGCTCAGCAGTTCCAGCATCGGCTGGTACACCATCGCCGGGTAGGGCCGCTCGAAGCGGGGGTGCCGGGCTGAAGCCAGCCAGGCGCGGCTCACGGCGTCGAACTCATCGGTGGTCACGCCCGCGTGGGTGATCGTTATCAGCTCGATCAGCGCAGGCATCCCGCCGGTGTGCAGCTCTTCGAGGCTGGTGCGATGACCCAGCGAAGCCGCCCGGTCGATCGCGAACATCAGCTGGGCGTACACGGGCTGCTCGGTCCATAGCGTGCCGTCGTTGTCGAAGACCGCGACCCGGTCCCGTTCCGGGACGAAGTCGGCCGAGTCAGGGTCGGTCACGGCGGCGACAAACTCCACGATCGCCTGCCGCGGACCGGTCTGCCGCCAGCCCGGCAGCTCGGCAGCGCTCACCGCAGGCCCGCGGTGAGCGCTCGTTGCGGCGGATGTCATGGAGGCCTCCTCGCTGATTCGCTCCTGGGCGGCCAGGCTGGCCCAGCGGCCAGAGACCCGGCATCACCCGTGCCGGGTGGTCCGGGGGACCCGGCCGTGCGGTTACCCGCTGTCGATCCCGGCCTCATCGTCGCCCGGTCCGGCACGGGGCGGCCGGGGGCGGCCCGACCGGGTCAACCGGGCCTGATCGTGGAGACGGCGTATCTCCAGGACCTGCACGCCGAGCATTTCAAGCCTGGCCAGGAGACCGTGCAGCGCCGCCTGATCGGGCAGCTGACCATGTACCACGGTCTCCACCGGTTCGACCGAGGCGGTCAGGTCCTCGAAGTCAAGCAAAGCCTCCGGCGGCAGGATGCCGGTGATACGTATCTCGTAGGAGGATGTCACCCGGGTCCCCAATCAACTCGAGATGGCGGTGCCCGTAGGCCTCATCGTGCAGCGCTCCGGCCGGTTACGCGCCCCTCATGGCGGGTGACTTCTTCATCGCGGAGGTGACGGCGCGGGAAAATCTGGGTGACCATCCGACGACCCGGCCGGGACCGGGCCCGTGACGGCTGGGGCCGGGTCGGCCGCGGGCCGCGGGCCATCGGCGGCGGGCTCGGCGGCCGGACTCGGGGTGAGCCTGGCCGAGAGGACGTAAGCCACCACAACGGCCACGATGACCAGCGGCATGACGGCCAGGCCGTCCGAGGCCAGCAGCAGGGAGGCGAGCAGCACGGAGGTCAGCGGCAGCCTGAGCATGACAACGGACATCGCGGCAATGCCCATGGCCACGCCGTCG
>DATDIH010000341.1:0-6426 GCA_036521155.1 Streptosporangiaceae bacterium | reverse complement strand
CCCGGCCGAGGTGGCCCCGGCCGCCAGGGCCGCGGTCAGGCCCGCGCCCCCCGCCGCCGCGAGCAGGACCCGGTTGCGCCATCGGCCCCGCGGCCGGTGGCTGGTGTTTGCTGACGCGATCATCGCGTCCCCTTCCCATCCATGGAGACGGCCCCCGCCGCCTCCTACCCAGCCAGGTTCGGCCGCGGGTGGCAGGCCCGGCAAGGGGAGCCCTCCCCATGACCAGCCTGATCTGGCCTGACCTGTGGAAACGCAAGAAGCCCGGGGCGGGCCCCGGGCTTCTTACCGGTCACATTGAGTCAGGTCACCGTGAGATCAGATCAGGTCTCCTTGATGAAGGCGAACAGCTTGGGCGGGTAGGTGGCCCAGGACTGGGTGCCGGCCCACACGTTGTTGTCGGTGCCCAGCCCCAGCGTGGTCGTGGTGGTCGTGCCGGCCAGCCCGGCCACGGTCAGGCCCGAGTTCCAGTGGCCGCCCAGCGAATGCCAGCCCGGCGAGTTGGACAGGAACCGGTGGTAGAACCCGGCCCCGTTGGTGCCCCGGGCCACGCCGACCAGCGCGGCCTGGCCACCGGCTGGCGCCGCGGTCGCGGCCAGCCCCGGGCTGGCGGTGGTCAGGCCGCCGACCGCGCCGAACCCGGTCACGCCCGCGTGGGCCAGGAACAGCTGCTTGTTCGTGCCGACCACCAGCAGGAAGGTGCCGTTGAGGTCGGCCGCGGCCGGGCCGGTCCCGGCCAGCAGGCTGCCACCGTAGGACTGCCAGGCGCTCCAGCCGGCGGTGGTGTGGGTGCGGCCCCACACGGCGCCGTTACCGCCCCGGGCGTACACCGAGTAGTCAACGACGTTCGGGCCCTGGAACACCGCACCCGCCTTGGACGTGACCGACCCGCCCAGCGAGACCCAGCCCGAGCAGCTACCGGTCAGCGTGCACACCTTGTAGAACACGGCGTGGTTGGAGCCAGGGCCGAAGATCACCACGTCGCTGCCGCTGGGGGCCAGCGCCGGCGCGGCGATCAGGTTGCCGCCCACGTTGAACGTGGCGCCGCCGCTGCCCAGGTTCTTCACCGTGACCGTGTGGTCGCTGCCGGTGTAGGCCATGACCAGGCTGTTGCCGACGTACACGCCACCGGGCGCGGTGCCCGCAGCCGGCGCGGCGGCGACGGCCGCCCCGGCCGAGGTGGCCCCGGCGACCAGCGCGGTGGCCAGTCCCGCGCCCGCCATTCCGGCGAGCAGGGCCCTGGTGCGCCATCGGCCTCTCGATAGACGGCTGATGCTTGCTGACGCGATCATCGCGTCCCCTTCCCATCCATGGGGACAGCCCCCGCCGCCCCGTGTCCCTGATCAGATTCCGTCAGCCGACATGAGAGGGCAAGGGCGATTTACCCAACAACCACTTAATTTGCGTGCCGGATGGGGAGCAAACGGTTGTCCGGGATTCGGGCGGTTGCCCGGGATCGGGTCGCTGCGTAGCGGTCAGTCGGCCTTCTTCTCCTGGTGACCGCCGAAGCCGGAACGCATGGCCGACAGCACCTGGCCGGTGAACTTGCCGTCACCGCGGGATTCGAACCGCTCGTACAGGGCGGAGGAGATGACCGGGGCGGGCACACCGGTGTCGATGGCGGCTTCCACCGTCCAGCGGCCCTCACCGGAGTCGGACACCCGGCCGCTGTACTGGGACAGGTCCGGGGACTTGGCGAAGGCGTCGGCGGTCAGGTCGATCAGCCACGAGCTGATCACCGAGCCGCGCCGCCAGACTTCGGCGACCTCGCCGACGTCGATCTTGTACTTGTACGCCCACGGGTCACGCAGCGGGGTGGTCTCGGCGTCGATCTCGTCCATGTGGTCGCCGGCGTCGGCGTGCTCGATGATGGACAGCCCCTCGGCGATCGCGGCCATCATGCCGTACTCGATGCCGTTGTGGACCATCTTGACGAAGTGCCCGGCGCCGTTGGGACCGCAGTGCAGGTAACCGTCGGCCGCGGTGCTGCGGTCCTCGGTCCGGCTCGGGGTGGGCGGGACCATGCCCACCCCGGGGGCGATGGTCTTGAAGATCGGGTCCAGCCGGGCCACCGGCTCGTCCTGGCCGCCGATCATCAGGCAGTAGCCGCGCTCCAGGCCCCAGATGCCGCCGCTGGTGCCGCAGTCCACGTAGTGGACGCCGTCGGCCTGCAGGGCCCGGGACCGGATGATGTCGTCGCGGTAGTAGGAGTTGCCGCCATCGATGATGATGTCGTCCGCCGCCACCAGCGGCTTGAGCTTGTCCAGGGTCTGCTCGACCAGGCCGGCCGGGATCATCAGCCAGATGTTCCGCGGCGTGTCCAGCATGTTGATGAACGTGGCCAGGTCGGTGGAGCCCTTGGCTCCCTCGTCCTCCAGCGCCTTCACCGCGTCGGCGCTGATGTCGTAGACCACGCAGTGGTGGCCGTCGCGCATCAGGCGGCGGACGAGGTTGGCGCCCATCCGGCCGAGCCCGATCATGCCCAGCTGCATTGGCTTGTCAGTTGCCATCGAAGTCAGCTCCCGTTTCCTGCTCTTCGGCTTGTCAGCTCTTCAGCTTTTCAGCGGTTCTTGAGCGCCCGGTACTTACGGATCAGCGTGTTGGTGGACGAGTCGTGCTTGAGATCGGGCTCCTGCTCGCTCTCCAGCTCGGGGATGATCTGCTGAGCCATCACCTTGCCCAGCTCGACACCCCACTGGTCGAACGAGTCGATCTCCCAGATCGTCCCCTGGGTGAACACACTGTGCTCGTAGAGGGCGACCAGGGATCCCAGCACCCGGGGGGTGAGAATTTCGGCCAGCAGGGTGTTGGTGGGCCGGTTGCCCTCCATGACCTTGTGCGGCACCACGTTCTCCGGCGTGCCCTCGGCCCGCACCTCCTCCGCGGTCCGGCCGAAGGCCAGCGCCTGGGCCTGGGCGAAGACGTTGGAGGACAGCTTGTCGTGGTGGTCGCTAAGCGGGTTCAGCGTCTTGCCGAAGCCGATCAGGTCGACCGGGATCAGCACCGTGCCCTGGTGGATGAGCTGGTAGAAGCTGTGCTGCCCGTTGGTGCCGGGCTCGCCCCAGTACACGGCGCCGGTGTCGTAGTTCACGTGCTGGCCGGTCAGCGTGACGTGCTTGCCGTTGGACTCCATGGTCAGCTGCTGCAGGTAGGCCGGGAACCGCTTGAGGTACTGCTCGTACGGCATCACGCCCACGGTCTGGGCCCCGAAGAAGTCCCGGTACCACACGGCCAGCAAGCCCATCAGCACCGGCAGGTTCTGGGCCAGCGGCGCGGTGCGGAAGTGCTCGTCCATGTCATGGAAGCCGGCCAGCATCTCGTCGAACCCGTCCGGGCCGACAGCCACCATGGTCGACAGGCCGATCGAGGAGTCCATCGAGTACCGGCCGCCGACCCAGTCCCAGAACCCGAACATGTTGGCGGTGTCGATACCGAACTCACTGACCTTCTCGGCGTTGGTCGACACGGCCACGAAGTGCTTGGCCACGGCGTCGTCGCTGCCGAGCGCGGACACGATCCAGTCGCGGGCCGAGTGGGCGTTGGTCAGCGTCTCCAGCGTGACGAAGGTCTTGGAGGAGATGATGAACAGGGTCTCGGCCGGGTCGAGGTCCCGGGTGGCTTCCACGAAGTCGGTGGAGTCCACGTTGGACACGAACCGGAACGTCATCTCGCGGTCGCTGTAGTGCTTGAGCGCCTCGTAGGCCATGACCGGCCCCAGGTCCGAGCCGCCGATACCGACGTTGATCACGTTGCGGATCCGCTTACCCGTGTACCCGGTCCACTCCCCCGACCGGACCCGGCTGGAGAAGTCCCGCATCCGGCCCAGCACCTCGTGCACGTCCGCTATCACGTCCTGGCCATCCACGACCAGCTCGGTGCCGGCCGGCATCCGCAGCGCGACGTGCAGCACGGCCCGGTTCTCGGACACGTTGATGTGCTCGCCGCGGAACATGGCATCCCGGCGCTCCGGCACCCCGGACTCCTCGGCCAGCTCCACCAGCAGCCGCAGGGTCTCGTCGGTGACCCGGTTCTTGGAGTAGTCGAGGTACAGGCCGGGCGCCTCCGCGGTCAGCCGTTCGCCCCGCCCGGGATCTTCGGCGAAGAGGTCACGCAGGTGCCGCCCGGCGATCTCCTCGTAGTGGCGCTCCAGCGCCTGCCACGCCTTCCGCTCCCGTAGCGGCGTCACGGCCATGTCTCCTCCTTCGTCCGGCTCCATCGTCCGGAACTGCCCCGTTGACTGTGCTCCGACGCGAGCATTTCATGCGCCGGTAAACGCTAGGAGTCGAACCCCAGGCCGAGCCGGTCCAGGGTTCGCAGCCACAGGTCCCGCCGCCCGCCGTCGCGGTCGGCCCGGGCCAGCGAGGCCCGGGTCAGCTGGATGACCGCGGTGCGCGCGGGCTCGGGCGGGAACGGCACCGGGCGCGACCGCACGGCTTGCAGGCTGGTCCGCTCGGTGGGCTGGCCGGCCAGCAGGTCCAGTATCACGTTGGCCCCGAACCGGCTGGCCCCCACTCCCAGCCCGGTGTGCCCGCAGGCGTAGGCCAGCCGGCCCCGGCAGGCCGTGCCGTAGAACGCGAAGAAGCGGCTGCAGGTATCGATAGCCCCACCCCAGCAATATTCGAAGGTCACGTCTTCGAGTTGCGGGAACGTGGCGAAGAAATGCTCGGCCAGGGCCACGAACGTCTGCGGGCGCTGGTCGTGGCCGCCACCCACCGTGCCGCCGGGGAAGTACACCGCGTCGTAGCCACCCCACAGGATCCGGTTGTCGGCGGTGAGCCGGAAGTAGTGGAACTGGTTGCCGCTGTCGGCCGCGCCCTGCCGGTTCGCCCAGCCCACGGAGTTCAGTTCGGCGGTGCTGAGCGGCCGGGTGACCAGCACGTAGTCGTAGACGGGGACGAAGTAGTTCCGGATCCGGCGCAGCAGCGCTGGGTAGGCCCCGGTGGCCAGCGCGACCTGCCCGGCCCGGACCCGGCCGTAGGGCGCGGTCAGGGCCAGCGTGCTCCCGTCGGTGCGCAGTGACTCCACGGGGGTGTGCTCGAAGAACCGGACCCCGGCGTCCAGGCAGGCCTGGCGCAGCCCGCGGGCCAGCCGGGCCGGATCGACCATGGCGCAGGTGTCGTGCAGCCAGGTCCCGCCGAGGAATGTGGGCGAATTGATCTCGGCCCGGACGGCGGCCGCGTCGAGCTCGGTGACCTGATGGCCCAGCTCGCGAGCGGTTTCGGCCTCCTCGGTGAGCCCCTCCAGCTGCCACGGCGCGGTGGCCACGTCCAGCTCACCGGTCTGGCTGAAGTCGCAGTCGATCTGGTGGCGGGCGACGGTGGCGGCGATTTCCTTCAGGTTTTGCGCCCCGAGCTTTTCCAGCTGCGCCATTTCACCGGGGAACCGGCTCAGCCCGTTGCCGATGCCATGGGTCAGGCTGGCCGAGCAGAACCCCCCGTTGCGCCCGGACGCCGCCCAGCCCGCGGTGCTCGCCTCCAGCAGCACCACGTCCTTGGCGGGGTCTCGCTCCCGGGCCAGCAGCGCCGTCCAGAGCCCAGAGAACCCGCCGCCCACCACAACCAGATCGGCCCGTTCATTTCCGGTCAGCGCCGGCGCCGGCTCCGGCGCACCCGGCTGACTGGTCCAGAAGCTTCGCGGCGTCGCCCCGGCCAGGGCACGCTGAGCCCGGTCCCGGGCCGCGGCCGCCATCCGGTCCGCCTGCGGCGAGGGGCTCGTGCTTGGCGCGCGGCTCGTGCTTGGCGCGTGGCCGGCTCTCGGCGCGCGGTCCGTGCCTGGTGCCCGGTCCGTGCCCGCTGAGGCCTTGTCTCGCCTGGTGATCCGCATCGGGCTGAATCTATCGCGACAAGCCCCGCAGGCCAGCGACAGGCCGACCGGGACAGAACGCCCGGGCCACCGCGACGGGCCAGGATTGCGCCGATTCGCGCCAGTCACAGGGCCCGAAGCAGCTGAGCCCCTCGCCCAAGCCAGCAGCGGGCGCCCTGCCATCCGCCTTGCCAATCACCCCAACGACCGCTGGATGCCCCGGGTCGGTGACGGGCCCTGCCATTCCGCCTTCATTTATGTGTGTTGTTTTAGGCAATAAAAGAATGGTGATCACTATCCGTTGTCGCCGCTACCACCTGCGGCCCTAGTCTGCGGCCCTAGCCTTGCGGCCCGGCTGAGGGCTAATCTGACGGGAGTGGCAGCTGCGCCTGCCTGCTTCCGAGCCGTTCGTGGCCCGCGCCGCGGCGGCGACGAGGACAAGGGTCCGTTGACTCGCGCACCGTCTTCCGTCTGGTCATTTTCGCTTGGGCGAGCAGACGCGGGCCGCCTCGCCGGGAAGCGATGATCATGACGCAGAACCGTATGCTCAAGTCCGCCATCCGCCGTCGTATGGCCGAGACAGGCGAGTCCTATGTGGTGGCCCGCCGCGCCGTCCTTGCTGACGCC
>DATDIH010000340.1:0-7420 GCA_036521155.1 Streptosporangiaceae bacterium | reverse complement strand
TTCTTCTCGGCGTCTTCGATCTGCTGGCGGTACTGGCCGTACCCCTCGCGCTCCAGGTCCTCGAGCGGGATGAAGCGCAGGGCGGCCGAGTTGATGCAGTAGCGCAGCCCGCCCTGGTCCGGCGGCCCGTCCGGGAACACGTGACCCAGGTGGCTGTCGCCGTGGCTGGAGCGGACCTCGGTCCGCACCATGCCGTAGCTGCTGTCGGTCTTCTCGACCACGTTGCCCGGCTCGATCGGCACGGTGAAGCTCGGCCAGCCGGACTGGCTGTCGTACTTGTGGATCGAGGCGAACAGCGGCTCGCCCGACACCACGTCGACGTAGAGCCCGGACTCCTTGTTGTTCCAGAACTCGTTGTTGAAGGCTGGCTCGGTCCCGCACTGCTGGGTGACCTGGTACTGCTCGTCGGTCAGCTTGGCCACCGTGTCCGGGTTCTTCGTGTATTCGTCTGCCACGTCAGCTCCTTTAGGTGAGGGGCTGGTTATCACTCTGACGTTCACTTGTACAACCCGCCAGAGGGCCCGGACATTTCGTTCTCCGGGGCCGATGAGACCCGCGCTTGTGTGACGTCTACACCCACGGGAGTACGACCGGGCCGGCCCGGTGATCCTCCCGTCGTAGGACACCGGATCATCCCTCTGGCCGATGTGGAACGGGGGCCGGCCGGCGCACAGTGGTATGGACGCATTCGGACGGAAATGACAGGGGGCCCAACGAATGCACCAGGAAAACCTGGCGGTGACCACCTTGCTCCGCGAGGCCGCAGATGTCGGAGCCGCGCTACCCTGCGCGAACAATCCGCATCTGTGGTTCTCGGAGCGACCGGCTGATCTGGAGCTGGCCAAGACGGGCTGTCGCTCGTGCCCGCTGCGTAAATCGTGCCTGGCGGGCGCGGTTGACCGCGGCGAGCCCTGCGGTGTCTGGGGCGGCGAGATCATCCAGCACGGCCGGATCCTGGCTATCAAGCGGCCCCCGGGGCGGCCGCCCAAGGCCAGGGAGCCCTGCCTCCAGTAACGGAGACAGGCGGCAAACACGAGGGACCGGCGCCGCTCAGCCCACGGGGGCCTGAGCGGGGCCGGTAGTTCGGCCTGCCCTTTGCGGCGCCTGCTCACAGCTGGGGCAGGACCTCGCGGGCGAACAGGGCGGTGACGGCCTCGACCCGATCCGGGGGGCAGGCCGGGCTGAAGATGACCGTGCCGGCGCCGGCCGCCTGGTACTCGGCCAGGCGGGCCACGAGCATGTCCGGGTCGCCGTGGAGCAGGTAGCGGTCGGCCAGGGGTTCGAAGTCCTGCTGATAGAGGTGGCTGACCGAGCGGACGGCTTCGGCGCGGGCCCGGGCCGGGTCGCGGTCGACGGTGCCCCAGATGAACAGGGCGCCCTGGATTGATTCGGGGGCGCGGCCGGCGTCGGCGGCGAACTCGCGCACGGCGGTCAGGCTGCGGCGCAGCGAGGACGGGCTGACCATGTAGGGCATCCACACGTCGGCGAAGCGGGCGGCCCGGCGCTGGGCCGCGGGCTGGCGGCCGCCGACCCAGATCGGCGGGTGCGGCCGCTGGATCGGGGGTGGGTCCAGGCACAGGTCAGCCAGGGTGCCGAACTCACCATCGGCGGTGACCCGCTCGCCGGACAGCAGCGGGAGCAGCACGGCCAGGGCCTCGTCGGCGCGGCGGCCCCGGCCGGCCACGGGCACGCCGCTGGCCGCGAACTCGGGCGGGTACTCCCCGCCGACCCCGACGCCGAGCTCGAACCGGCCGCCGGACAGCTGGTCCAAGGTGGCGGTCAGCTTGGCCACCAGCGCCATCGGGTACAGCGGCAGCAGGGTCAGCGTGCTGACCAGCCGGACCCGCTCGGTGGCGGCGGCCGCGGCGGCCAGGGTGAGGAAGCTGTTCGAGGTCGGGCCGTGGAAGAACACGTGCTCGCCCGAGGTGACCAGGCCGAAGCCGAGTTCCTCGGCCCGGCGGGCGGCCGCGGGCACGCCGGCCGGGCCGGCGGTCAGCATCAGCCCGGCCCTCACGGGGCGACCTGGCCCAGCACGACCTGGGCCAGCACCGCGCCCTGGGCCACGGTGTCGCCCGGGCTGACCTGCAGCCCCGCCACCCGGCCCGGGTGCGGGGCCCGCAGCGGGTTCTCCATCTTCATGGCTTCGACCACGATCAGCACCTGCCCGGCGGTGACCTCGTCGCCGTCGGCCACCGCGACCCGCAGCACCGTGCCCTGCATGGGCGCGCTGATCACGTCACCGGCCACCTGCTCGGCCCGTTCCCGCCGGTCGCGGGCCTGCTGCCGGGCCCGGGCCAGTGGGCCTTCGGTGGCCTGGGCCAGCCCCGGCACGTCCACGGTGAGCCAGTGCCGGCCGATCCGGACCGGCACCTCACCACCGCCGTCGGCCCCATCGCGGTCGGCACCGTCCGCATCAGGGCCCCCGGACGGCTGGTACTCCTGCTCGATCCAGCGCGTGTGCACCGCGAACCCGTCCGGTCCGGTGGCGGTGAACGCGGGTTCGGCCAGCACGTCGCGGAAGAACGGCAGCGTGGTCTGGACCCCGGCGATCTCGAATTCGGCCAGCGCGCGGCGGGCCCGCTCGATGGCCTGCGGCCGGTCGCGCCCGGTCACGATCAGCTTGGCCAGCAGCGAGTCGAACTGCCCGCCGACCTCGGTGCCGGCGGCCACCCCCGAATCCAGCCGGACCCCGGGACCGCTCGGAGGCTGCCAGTCGGTGATGACCCCGGTGGATGGCCGGAACCCCTGGGCGTGACCTTCGGCATTGATACGAAACTCGATGGCATGGCGGCGCGGGGAAATCGCGGTGACCTCCGCCCGCGGGGGCATCCCGAGCGCGGCCGCCACCGGGTGCCCGGCCGCGATCAGCAACTGGGCGCGGACCAGGTCGGTGTCGGTGGCTTCCTCGGTGGCCGAATGCTCCACCTGCAGCCGGGTGTTGACCTCGAGGAAGGACAGATCGCCGCGCGGCGACAGCAGGAACTCGACGGTGCCCGCGTTGACGTAGCCGGCGGCCCGGCAGATGGCGGCGGCCGAGCGTTCCAGCTCGGTCCGCTGGCCGTCGGTCAGGAACGGGGCCGGGGCCTCCTCGACCAGCTTCTGGTAGCGGCGCTGGAGCGTGCAGTCGCGGGTGCCGACCACCGCCACGGTGCCGTGGGTGTCGGCCAGGACCTGGGCTTCCACGTGCCGGCCGTGCTCCACGTAGGCCTCGACGAAGCACTCGCCGCGGCCGAAGGCCGCCGTGGCCTCGCGGACCGCGGCCTCGAACAGCGGCCCCACCTCGGCCAGGTCCCGGGCGATGCGCAGGCCGCGGCCACCGCCGCCGTGCGCGGCCTTGATCGCCACCGGCAGGCCGTGCTGCTCGGCGAACCGGACCGCTTCGGCCGGGTCGGCCACCGGCTGGGAGGTGCCAGGCACCAGCGGCGCGCCGGCCTGGGCGGCGATCGCGCGGGCCTGGACCTTGTCACCCAGGGCCCGGATCACGTCCGGCGGCGGGCCGATCCAGATCAGCCCGGCCTCCAGCACGGCCGCGGCGAAGCCGGCGTTCTCGGCCAGGAAGCCGTAGCCCGGGTGCACGGCGTCGGCCCCGGACCGCTGCGCCGCGGCCAGCAGCTGCCCGATGTCCAGGTAACTGCCGGCGGCGGTGTCCCCGTCCAGCGGCACCGCCTCGTCGGCCCACCGGGTGAACGGCGCGCCCGCGTCCGGGCCGGCGTAGACCGCCACGCTGGCCAGGCCGGCGTCCCGGCAGGCGCGGACGATCCGCAGGGCGATCTCGCCGCGGTTGGCGATCAGCACCCGCCGGAAGCTCACTGGCGGGCCCGGGCCAGCACGGACTGGGCCATCTTGACGTGCACGCTGTCCACCATCTGGCCGTCCACCACCCCGACGCCCGCGTCGCCCGCGGCCAGCACCGCCTGGGCGTGGGCCACCTCCTCGGCGGTGGGGGTGAACACCCGGTGCGCCAGTTCGACCTGGCGCGGGTGGATGCAGATCTTGCCCTGGTAGCCCAGGGCCCGGCCCGCTCGGGCGTCGGCCAGGAAGTGCTCGTCATCGCCCAGGGCCACCACGGCCTGATCGATCGCGGGCAGGCCGCTCAGGTAGGCGGCCAGGCACACCTGGCTGCGGGCGTACAGGACCTCGTCGCCCCCGGGGCTGCGCACGCCGCCGATGTCGGCGATGTAGTCCTCGGCCCCGAAGTAGGCCCCGGCCACCCCGCTGGCCAGCACCGGCCGGGCATCGGCGACCCCGAGCGCGGTCTCGATCCCGGCCACGATCAGCGCGTCGGCCCAGCCGTTCTCGACCAGCGCCTGGCGCACCTCGTACAGGTCGTGCTGGCTGGACAGCTTGGGGACGACCAGGCCGGCCGCGGCGCAGTGGGCGACCGCAGCCACGTCGGCGGCGAACCAGGGCGAGCCGACCGGGTTGACCCGGACCAGGATCGTGGTCGGGCCGGCCGGGTCCAGGGCGTCGATCGCGGCCACGGCCGTGTCCCGGGCCGCGTCCTTCTGGCCGGGCGCGACCGCGTCCTCCAGGTCGACCGCGGCCACGTCGGGCCCGAACCGGGGAATCTTGGCCACCATGTCAGCCCGGGTGCCCGGCATGAACAGCAAGCTCCGGACCCGGGTCAGCATCTTCATGTACCGGTCACTTCCCAGCTGTCGGCCGGCAACGCATCATCGCTGCCCGCACCGCCACGCACACCGTCTCGCCGCGCTGGTTGATCCCGTGATGCTCGAAGGTCACGATGCCCGTGTCCGGCCGGGACCGGGAGCGGCGGGCCTCGGTCACCTCGGTCACCACGTGGATGGTGTCCCCGGCGAACACCGGGGCCGGGAAGTCGACCCGGGAGAAGCCCAGGTTGGCCACGGTGGTCCCCAGGGTCAGCTCCGGCACGGCCAGGCCGACCACCAGGCCCAGCGTGAACAGGCTGTTGACCAGGGGCCGGCCGAACTCGGTGGTGGCCGCGAACTCCGCGTCCAGGTGCAGCGGCTGCGGGTTCATGGTCATGGTCGTGAACAGCACGTTGTCGGTCTCGGTCACCGTGCGGGTGGTCACGTGCTGGACCCGCAGGCCGGCCTTGAGCTGCTCGAACCACATTCCGGCCACTGGTCACGCGCTCCCGGCCGGGGCGCCGGACCCCTGGACGGCCTGCTGCACGGCCTGCAGGCCGGACACGTCCTCCATGGCGCTGGTGTCGCCCTGCGGTTCGCCGTGTTCCACCACGTCCCGGAGCAGCCGCCGCATGGTCTTGCCGGTGCGGGTCTTCGGCAGGGCCGAGGTCAGGTAGACCGACCCCAGCCGGGCGTAGCCGCCAAGCTGGGAGGACACCTCGGCCGCCACCTCCTGGGTGACCTGGCCCGGGTCGGCCCCGTCGAGCAGGGTCAGGAACGCCACCGGCACCGTGCCCTTGGTCTGGTCGGCCACCCCCACCACGGCGGCCTCGGCCACCTGCGGGTGAGCGGTCGCGATGGCCTCGATCTCCAGGGTGGAGATCCGGTGCGCGGCCACGTTGATCACGTCGTCGGACCGGCCCAGCACCCACAGGTGGCCGTCCTGGTCCAGCACGGCCTCGTCGTTGGTGGCGTAAAAGCCGGGATAGCGGCTGAAATAAGCGTGGTGGTAGCGCGCCGGGTCGTCCCACACTGTGCGGGCCAGGGTGGGGAACGGCTGGGTCAGGATCAGGTTGCCCTTGGTGCCCGGCGGCACCGGCTTGCCGTTGTCGTCCACGATGTCGTACACGTGCCCGGGGACGGCCGTCCCGGTCGAGCCGGGCTTGAGCGCCTCCACCCCGGCCACCGGGTAGGCCCAGGTCGAGCCGGTCTCGGTCTGGCCGTAGGCGTTGACCACCGGGACGCCGCCGCCGAGGTGCCGGGTGGCCCAGGAGAACGTCTCCCCGTCCAGCGGCTCACCCTGGACGGTGACCAGCTTGAGCTCCGGCAGCGGGTGGGCGGCGGCCAGGTCGTCGCCGTACTTGCGCAGCATGCGCAGCAGCGTCGGCGCCCCCAGCACCTTGGTCACGTGGTGCTTCTCGCAGATCTCGTAGAACCGCGCGTTGGTCGGGGTGTCCATCGCCCCCTCGAAGCAGGCCACGGTCATGCCGTTGGCCAGGCCGCCCACCACCGCCTGGATCGGGAACGTCAGCCAGCCGACGTCGGCCGCCACCCAGTACACGTCGCCGTCCTCGGGGGCGACCTGCCAGCGGACGTTGGCCCAGGTGCCGAGCAGGAACCCGGCCACGCTGTGGACCACGCCCTTGGGCCGGGCCTCGGTGCCGCTGGTGAAGATGAGGAAGGCCGGCTCGTTGGCCTCCAGCGGCACCGCCGGGGTGCCCCCGGGGGCCAGCTCCAGCGCGTCGGCGTAGGAGATCTCGCCGTCCTGCAGCGGCAGCGCCCGCCCGGTGCGGTCGACCACGATCGTGTGCTCGACGGTGCTGACCTGCGCGCGGGCCGTCCGCAGGGTGTCCAGCAACGGGATCAGCCGGGTCCGCCGGTAGGAGGCGTCGAGCACGATGACCAGCTTGGCCCGGGAGGCCTCCAGCCGGGACCGCACCGCGTCCGGGCCGAAGCCGGAGAACAGGATCGTGTAGATGGCCCCGATGCGGTTGCAGGCGTGCACCGCGGTGAACGCCTCGATCGCGTTCGGCATGTAGATCGCGACCACGTCGCCCTTGGTCACGCCCAGCTCGACCAGCGCGCCCGCCAGCCGGCTGACCTCGCTGGCCAGCTCGGCGTAGCTGGCCGTGCGGACGTCACCGGGCTCGCCCTCCCAGATCACCGCGGTCTTCTGCGCGGTGGCGGGGTCTTCGGCCCAGCGGTCCACGCAGTTGTCGGCCACGTTCATCCGGCCGCCGGCGAAGAAGGTGAAGTCGCCCAGCTCGCCGGTCCGCACTGTGTCCCAGGGGTGCATCCAGCGCTGCTGTTCGGCGACCCAGGCCCAGTAGGAGTCCGGGCTTTCGTCGTGCCGGGCCCGGGCGACCTCCAGCCGCCGGGCCTGCGCCGCCGACCGCCACTGCTCCTGGAGCGGCTGCAGCGGGGTCGCTAGCAGCTGGCTCAGATTGTCTGCCATAGACACCCTCCCCAACCAGGCCCGCACGGCGGCGGGGCGCCCGCCCCGGTGGCGGGTCGCGGCTTCATGATCAAACCGGGCTGATGTGATGATGCCGGCGCGGTGGCCGGCGCGTCCAGTGTTCCGCCTCGGCCAGCCGCGCGATCAGCTCGCCGCGCAGGTCCGTGGGCTCCACCACCGCGTCCACCACCAGCTCGCTGGCCACCCGGAGCAGGTCGATGTCGGCCCGCTGCTCGGCGATGCGCGCCGCGATGAAGGCCTCCCGCTCGGCCGGGTCGGCGATGTCGGCGATCTTCCGTGCGTACATGGCGTTGACCGAGGCTTCCGCGCCCATCGGGGCGACGATCGCGGTGGG
>DATDIH010000339.1:0-7121 GCA_036521155.1 Streptosporangiaceae bacterium | reverse complement strand
CACAACGGGGAGAAGGGCTGGTCGGCCCACCGGACCGCCGGTGACCTGACCACCCCGACCGGGGTCTACACGCTCTCAGCGGCCGGAGGCCGGCTGCCGAACCCCGGTACTCAGGAGCCGTACGAGCAGAGCGGGTCCTACTTCCACACCGCCGGCCACTTCCTCGGCCACAACACCTTCGGGGTGTTCAACTACGTGGTCGCCATCGACTTCAACCGGGTGGCCGGCTCCCCGGTGACCAGCACCAAGGAGCCCTGGGGCCCGCGCCCCGGCGGTGACATCTGGCTGCACGTGGACAACGGCGCGCCCACCCTGGGCTGCGTGACGGTGGCCCAGGCCAACATGGTCACCATTTTGAAGTGGCTCAATCCCAGCCAGCACCCGGTCATCGTGCTCAGTGCCAGCTGACCGGTGGCAGGTGAAGATCGGGGCCACCCCGATCAACAACCAGCCGGCACCGGAACAGATGGTGCTCCAACTCGGTTGGCGAGGGTAACCACCCGAGCGTCTGAGGGAGACAGCTGATGTCCCGACCGGTTCTGGAGCCCACCGCCAAGCACCCGATCACGATCGAGCCGACCGAGGGCCGGGTCGTGGTCCGGGTCGGGGACACCGTGGTGGCCAACTCGGAGCACTCGCTGACCCTGCAGGAGTCCACCTACCCGGCCGTGCAGTACATCCCGATGGCCGACGTGGACCAGAGCCTGCTGCGCCGCACCGACACCACGTCCTACTGCCCGTTCAAGGGTGACGCCAGCTATTACAGCGTCCAGACCCCGGACGGCAGCACGGTCGCCGACGCGATCTGGACCTACGAGCAGCCGCACGCCGCCGTGTCCGAGATCAAGGACCACGTGGCCTTCTACCCCGACCGGGCCACGGTCACGGTCGAATCCGCCTGAGGCCGCCCAGTTTGCCTGAGGCCGCCCAGTCCGCCTGAGCCTGCCCAGTCCGCCTGAGGCCGCCCAGGGGCCGCTCCGAGCCCCCCGCTCTGACCTCGTCCGTTCGTTTTGCCGCTTGCTTTGCTGGCGTGGGTATGACATGACCCAGATAGCGGCCGCTGACGAAAGGGACCACCATGGACTCCGTCTGGCGTAAGTCCAGTTACAGCTTCTCGAACGGAAACTGCGTGGAGGTCGCGCTCTTGCCAGGCGGGACGGTCGCCCTCCGGGATTCCCAGGACCCGGACGGCCCGATCCTCCAGTTCACCCCGGGCGAGTTCGCCGCGCTCATCCGTGGCGTGCGCAACCTGTGACCCAGGAGAACCTAGAGGCGTTCCAGGGCCGGGTGGCCCTGGTGACCGGAGGCTCGGGCGGCATCGGGCAAGCCATCTCGCTGGCCCTGGCCGCCGAGGGCGCCCTGGTCGCGGTCCACTACAGCCGCGGGCGTGAGGCCGCCGAGAAGGTGGTGGCCGAGATCACCGGCCAAGGCGGCCGGGGCGGCCGGGGCGGCCGGGGCGGCCGGGGCGGCCAGGGCGGCCGGGCAGTGGCCCTGGGCGCTGATCTCAGCTCGGCGACCGCGCCCGGTGAGCTGGTCACCGCGACCGAGCAGGCCCTGGGCCCGATCGACCTGCTGGTCAGCAACGCGGGCCTGGGCCAGCGGCGGACGCTGGAAGAGCTGACCACCGCCGAATTCGACCAGACCCTGGCCGTCAACCTGCGTGCGCCGTTCCTGCTGGCCCAGCGGATCCTGCCGCCGATGCGGGAGCGCGGCTTCGGCCGGTCCCTGTTCGTGTCCTCGGTGGCCGGCTTCACCGGCGGCATCGTCGGCCCGCACTACGGCTCGTCCAAGGCCGGCCTGCACGGGCTGATCCACTTCCTGGCCGCCCAGTTCGCCGCCGACGGCATCACCGTCAACGGCCTGGCCCCGGCCCTGATCGCCGACACCGCCATGCTGCCCGGTGATCCAGCCGAGCTGGCTAAGCGGGTCCCGCTCGGCCGCCTGGGCCGTCCGGCCGAAGTGGCCGACCTGGCCCTGGCCACCCTGCGCAACGCCTACCTGACCAACCAGGTCCTCTCCATCGACGGCGGCACCTACCCGCACTGAACGGCGGCCGCCACCCGCTAACGAGCCAGGCGCTCCCGGTTGGCCTCGGCCACGTCGCGGGCAACCTGCTCTTCCCCCGTGGCCTCCAGGCCCGTGATCACCCCGGCCACGTCGGCCTCGGGACGGTTCTGGCTGAGCTTGGCCTTGGCTTCGATCCTGGTGATCTCCAGCTCCAAGCCGACGATGGCCCGGAGCTGCCCGGCCACGAAACGCTCGGGTGCGTCGTCCACCGACCACGGCTCCGCCCGCCCGGACTCGTGTTTGGCCGTGAGGCGGCGGACCAGACCTTCGACCCAGGCCGGGTCGTCGTGCACCACCAGCCGCCCGTACACGTGCGCGGTGATGTAGTTCCAGGTCGGCACCACCCGGCCGTGCTCGGCCTTGGACTGATACCAGGCCGGTGAGATGTAGGCGTCGGCGCCGCGCACGATGACCAGCGACTCGCCCTCCGCGGGCACCTTCCACTGCTCGTTGTTCCTGGCCACATGACCGAGCAGCGCGCCGTGCGGGCCGATCGCGGGGTCGAACACGAACGGCAGCATGGTGGCCAGCAAACCCTGGCTGGTGACGGTGATCAGATCGGCCGCCCCATGGTGGACGAGCAGTTCGTGCACCTGGGGGTCGTCCATGGCGAAGTGCGCGGGTACGTACATGGGCACCATCCAACAGATCCCCGGCCGGGACCGCGCCCGGCCGGGGATCAAGGGTCAGGTCAGCGGTAAGACTCGTCCGGCCCTGGGAAGGCGCCGGACACCACATCCCGAGCGTAAGCGGTGGCCGCGTCGCGCAGTACCGCGCCGACGTTGGCGTACTGGCGGACGAACTTGGGGGTCCGCGGCGACAGGCCCGCCATGTCCTGCCAGACCAGGACCTGCGCGTCGCAGTCCGGGCCGGCGCCGATGCCGATGGTCGGGATGGACAGCGACTCGGTGACCCGGGTCGCCAGCGAGGCCGGCACCGCCTCAAGCACGACCGCGAACGCGCCCGCGGCCTCCATCGCCTTGGCGTCCTGCACCAGCCGCTCGCCATCCTCGCCGCGGCCCTGCACCCGGAAACCGCCGAACGCGTGCACCGACTGCGGGGTCAGGCCCACGTGCGCCATGACCGGTACCCCGGCCGCGACCAGGTCCTCGACCTGGCGGGCGATCCGCTGCCCGCCTTCCAGCTTGATGGCGTGGGCGCCGGACTCCTTGAGGAACCGCGTTGCCGCCGCCAGCGCGTCCCGGCTGGACGCCTGGTAGGAGCCGAAGGGCAGGTCGGCCACGACCATGGCCCGGCTGGTGCCGCGCACCACGGCGGCGGTCAGCGGGATGAGGTCGTCCACCGTGACCGGGATCGTGGTGTCGTGGCCGTACACGACCATGCCGGCCGAGTCACCGACCAGCAGCACCGGGATGCCGGCTTCGTCGAAGATGTGCGCGGTGAGTGCGTCGTAGGCGGTCAGCATCGGCCACTTCTCGCCGCGGGCCTTGGCGGCGGCGATGTCGCGAACGGTGACGCGCCGGGTGGCCTTGCCGCCGTACAGCGGCTCGGGGGCCGGCTTGCTGGTCCGCTCCGGAGTAGCGGCCGCACCTGTTCCTTCTGCCTGCAGATTCATGATGAACCTCCACGTCTCGAGGCGCCCCAGCGGCGTCCCCGGACAACCCAAATCATTACACGCACAGGGGGCTGTTGAAACCTCTCTGACATACCCGTGTTACGTGCCGTCCTGAGACACTGGGCTGTCGAATAGCAACAGGAGGGGCGTGATGGACGAGCTCACCCGGGCTGGCCTGGATGCGGCTGATCTGGACGCGGTGGACGCGCTGGCCGAGGGCTACCAGCAGCGCGGCGCCCAGCCCGGTATCGCCTACGGCGTGGTGGCTGGCGGTCGGCTGGTGCACGCCGGGGGACTGGGGGAGCGCCGGATCGGCGGCCCCGCTCCGGACGCCAGCACGGTGTTCCGCATCGCGTCGATGACCAAGAGCTTCACCGCCACCATGGTGCTGGCCCTGCGCGACGACGGCGCCCTCAGCCTCGACGATCTGGCCGAGCAGTACGTGCCCGAGTTGCGCGGCTGGCCCCCGGTCACCCCGGACGCGCAGCGGGTGCGGATCCGGCACCTGCTCACCATGACGGCCGGGTTTCCCACCGACGACCCGTGGGGCGACCGCGAACAGGGCACGCCGCTGCCGGAGTTCTCCGCCTTCCTGAGCCAGGGGGTCAGCTTCAACTGGGCGCCCGGCACCCGCTTCGAGTACTCCAACCTCGGTTACGCCATCTTGGGCCGGGTCATTTCGGCGATCACTGGTTTGCCGTATCCAGATTCCATCGAAGGTCGGATTCTGGCTCCCCTCGCCCTGACCCAGTCCGGGTATGACGAAGCCTCGGTCGACCCGGACGCGCTGGCGTCCGGTCACCGCCGCGACGGTCTCGGCTGGGAAGTGGTCCCGATGGCGCCGTGCGGTGCGTTCGCGCCCATGGGCGGGGTGTTCAGCAGCGTCCAGGACCTGGCCCGCTGGGTGGCCGGGTTCGCCGCCGCCTGGCCGCCCGGCGACGAGGACACCGGTGGCCCGCACCCGCTGAGCCGGGCCAGCCGCCGGGAGATGCAGCTCCCGCAGGCCATCACCGGCCAGCTGCGCGGGCCCGGGCCGCTGCCCGGGAGCCCCGGGACCGGCGGCTACGGCTTCGGCCTGTTCATCGAGGAAGACCCGGTGTGGGGCCGGATCGTGCACCACAGCGGCGGCTACCCGGGCTTCGGCAGCAACATGCGCTGGCACCCCGCCACCGGCATCGGCGCCATCGCCCTGGGTAATGCCACCTACGCGCCGGTGTCACAGCTGGCCGCGCGGATGCTGACCACCGTGCTCGGGCGGCGGGCCCGCCGCGTGGCCCCCGGCATCGTCAGCGGCTCACCAGCGGCCGAACGCGGCCTGGCCCTGGCCCCGCAGCCCGCCCCCTGGCCGGCCACGACCGCGGCCCGCGAGGAGATCGGCCGCCTGATGGAGACCTGGGACGACGCGGCCGCGGAGAAGCTGTTCTCCGGCAACGTCGCCCTGGACCAGCCGTTCGAGGCGCGCCGCCGCCGCATCGACCTGGCCCGCGAGCGCCTCGGTGACCCGCGCCCGGACCCTCGCCGGGCCCCCGAGTCCGACACCCCCGCCCACTGCCGCTGGTGGGTGACGGGGGAGCACGGCAGCGCCCAGGTGGAGATCAGGCTCACCCCCGAACGCGACCCTCGGGTCCAGTCGTTCACCCTGGCCGTACCGCCCGCCCCCGGCTCACCGCTGGCCGCGGCCCTGAGCGGGCTCATCGGCCTGCTCGGGGACGGGGCGGCGGCCTGGCCGGAGTCGCTGCCCGCCACGCCGTCGCTGGAGATCGCGCTGGTGCTGCGGCGGCTGCGGATGGCCGCGGCCTGGGCCGGCGCCTGCCAGCCCGGGGCCTACCGGGCCGGGGACGGGGTCACCGCGGCCACCATCGAGCTGGCCGGGGACTTCGCCCCGCTGCTGCTGGCGGTGACGGTCACCGCCGACGGCCAGGTTCAGGCGGTGGACGTCATGCTCAACGACTGACCCGCCCGGCCCGCGGCTGAGCCGCCCGGCCGCGCTGTGCTGCCCGTCCGCGGCGCAAATATTACGAACTGCGAACCGATCGGCCGCGCCATCCGTGCTAGTGGGTGGGCATCGATAGGAGCGCGATGTTGGCACCCGCGAGCCGCCGGGCCGGCGACTGGGCGATCCTGCTCACCCTGAGCCTCGGCTTCTTCATGACCCTGCTCGACCTCAACATCGTCAACATCGCCATCCCCGACCTGCGGCGCGACCTGCACGCGTCGCTGGCCGAGGTCGGCTGGATCATCAACGCCTACATCATCGTGCTCGCGGTGCTGATGATCACCGCCGGGCGCCTGGGTGACCTGCGCGGCCGGCGGAACCTGTTCATCGGCGGCATCGCCGTGTTCACGCTGGCCTCGGCGGCCTCCGGGCTCGCCCAGAACGGCACCGAGCTGATCGCGGCCCGGGTCGTGCAGGGCTTCGGCGCGGCCCTGCTGATGCCGCAGACCATGGCCATCATCATCGCCATCTTCCCTCGCGAACGGCGCGGCGCCGCGCTCGGTGTCTGGGGCGGCGTGGCCGCGCTGGCCACGATCGCGGGCCCGACCGTGGGCGGCGTGCTGGTCACCTGGAAGGGCTGGCGCTGGATCTTCTTCGTCAACATTCCGCTCGGCATCATCGCCATGATCCTGGCCGTGCTGATCATCCCGGACGTGCGCACCGGGAAGCGGCTGCCCCTGGACCTGCCCGGCGTGCTGATCGCCAGCGCGGGCCTGGTCGCGGTGACCTACGGCCTGGTCGAGGGGCAGAGCTGTGACTGGGGGACGGTCTGGTCGTTCGTGTCCATCCCGCTGATCCTGGTCACCGGGGTGGCCCTGCTGGTCATCTTCGTGCTCGTGCAGGCCCTGCGGCAGGAGCGGCGGCCGCTGCTGCCGTTCACCTTGTTCCGCGACCGCAACTACGCCCTGATGGCCACGGTCAGCGTGATCATCTCGATCGGCCTGGTCGGCATGGCCCTGCCGCTCACCCTGTACCTGCAGACCGTGCTGGGCTTCAGCGCGATCAAGGCCGGCCTGACCATGGCCCCGGCCTCACTGGCTTCGGGGTTCTCGGCGCCGTTCGTGGGCAAGCTGGCCGACCGCGGCGGCAAGTACCTGCTGATCACCGGGTTCACCCTGTACGCGACCGGGCTGGTGTCGATCTGCCTGGTGGCCGGGACCGCGTCGCACTGGTACGACCTGGTCCCCGGCTACGTGATCACCGGCCTCGGGGTCGGCTTCACCATGTCGCCGATGCAGACCATCGCCACCCGCAACGTGGACCCGGCCCAGGCGGGCGCGGCCTCCGGCGTACTCAACACCACCCGCCAGACCGGGTCGGCGCTGGGCAGCGCGGTCGTGCTGGCCGTCCTGCAGAACCGGCTGGCCGCGCACGTCGCCTTCGTCACCGCCATGCGCTTCGCCCTGGCCGTCCCCATCAGCGTCCTGCTCCTGGCCGCCCTGCTGTGCACGGCCATCCGCCAGCGCCCCACCCCGGCCCGCC
>DATDIH010000338.1:0-2111 GCA_036521155.1 Streptosporangiaceae bacterium | reverse complement strand
CCCAGAATTCGCCCCTTTCCGGCGACGCGCACCCCAGCGGCCCGGTCAGCGATCCAGCCAGCCCTAACGGTCCGGCCAGCGCTAACGGCCCAGCCGACCGCAACGGCCGAGTGGGCCCAACCGGCCCGGCCGGCCCTGGCGACCCCGTCAGTCCCGCCGATCCCACCGGCCCCGGCAGCGCCCTGGGTTCCGGGCCGACGGTCGGCCCAGCCTGGCCCGGCTCCGGCTCCGGCTCAGCATCGGCCATAGGGCAGGCGCTCACCGCCGGTGCCGCGCGGGCGACCGCAGCCAGCCCAGCGCTCGAAGCCACTCCAGCGTCAGCGGCAGATCTGGCGCCAGCGGCAGACCCGACGTCAGCGGCTGGCTCAGCGCCGGCCACAGACCCGTCAGCCCCGATCTCAGTGCCCGCGCCCGGCCTGGGCCCCGGTCACCCGTCGGGCCCGGTCAGCTCCCCGTCCTCGTTCACGCCGTCCTCGTTCACGCCGTCCCCGGCTGCTCCGCCTTTGGCCACACCGTCCCCGGCCGACCCGGCACAGAGCGCGCCCTACTCATCCGCCCCGCCCGGTACCGCCCCGAGACCTGGCCCGGCGGCCTGGTTCGACGCGGCTTCCCCGTCGGGCGCAGGCACCCTCGGGCAATACGCTCCGGCCCGGGGCCGCGCGGTCACCCCAACCCCGCAGGGTTCTCCAACCTCTCAGGGCTCCCCGGCCGCCCGAGTCCCCCAGGGGCCCCCGGTCACCCGGCCGCCGCAGGGCTTGCCATCAGCCGGGTCGGGCCCCAGCCAGCCGCGCCGGCGCCGGGGCCGGGCCGGACTGATCGCGGGTGCTGTGGCCGTGGCCGCGGCCGGGTCGGTGGTCGCGGTCCTGCTCGCCTCGGCGAGCGGGGCCCCGCAGCCCAGTGGCTCGTCGTCGGGGACGGCGGCGCCCGCAGCCCAGGCGGCCGCCGTGAAATGGGTGGTCAACCAGGTCAATCCAAAGACCACGGTGGCCTGCGACCAGGCCACCTGCGCCGCCCTGGTGGCGCACGGCTATTCGCCCGCCAACCTGCGCAAGATCACCTCGACCTCCGCGCTGTCCGATTCCGGGATTGTCGTGGTGACGCCGCTGGCCAGCCGCCTGTTCGGCAGCAGCCTGGCCACCGCCTGGGCGCCGGCCGCCCTGGCCACGTTCGGCTCGGGAAGTTCCGAGGTCAGCGTCCGCATCGCGGCGCCCGCGGGGCCCCAGGGCGCGGCCAAGTGGGAGAATCAGGCCCGCAAGGACCAGGCCGAGCGGAAGATCTCGGAGGCCGCCCTCGTCCAGGCCAAGACCATCACGGTCTCCGGCCCCGCCCAGCAGGACCTCCAGGCCGGCCGCATCGACGGCCGCCTGATGGAAGCCGTCGCCGACGCGGCTTCGGCCCAACCGATCGACATCATTGAATTCGGCAACGTCGGCATGGGAGCCAGCGCGGAGGTCCCGCTCCGCTACGCCGACCTGGCCGTCAGCAATCCCGCGGCCACCATGGGAACCCAGGCCTACATTCAAGCCCTGCGCGCCGGCATGAACGGCGGCCCGGGTCCCCGGCCCGACCGCACCGAACTCCTTACCCTGCCCGGTGGCCAGAAGGTCCTCCGGATTGAGTTCCTTGCGCCGAGCCCATTCGGCGTCCTCACCAACCCCTGACGACCGGTCAGCCACGCCTGGCTCCGGAATCCCGGCCGGGCCAGCATGCCCACCCAATTGACGTGGCGCGGGCGGAGCCCGGCAAGTTGAGCACGGCGAGTTCGGCCTAATAGGCAGGCATCGCGGGCGGAGCCAGGCGGGCGGGCCCGGCCCGGCGGGCGAGCACCGTGGATGGTGCTTGGAGGGCGGGCCGTGGGGCGATTGAGGGCGAGGGCCACTGAATGTGCTGGGTGTGCTGGGCCGCCGGGCGCCCGGGGCGCCGGCCGGTTAGGGGCTGCGGCTGGTGGGCTGGGTGGGGAGTGGGCTGTCGAGGGTGAGGTGGCCGTGGGGGTGGGTGAAGCGCAGGAGGCCGTCGGGGCTGCCGCTCAGGGTCCAGCCGAGTAGGTGGGTGAAGTAGTGGTGGTGGACGAAGCAGAGCAGGACCAGGCCGGGCAGGCGGGTGGTGCCGCC
>DATDIH010000337.1:0-4699 GCA_036521155.1 Streptosporangiaceae bacterium | reverse complement strand
CGGCACCGTGATCCTGTTCCTGGGCGAGCGCGCGGTCCGGGTCGAGCGCGGGCAGGCCGCCGAGTTCTCGACGATGATCCCGCACGGGTTCGGGGCCGACGGTGGCCCGGCCGAGATCATCGGGATTTTCGACCATGACGGACAGCGCACCCACCTGCGGCCCGGCGAGCCGGCGGGTCGCTGACCGGGGCCGTTGGGGCAGTTGGGGCAGCTGGGGCGGTCAAGGTTAAAGGGGTGATCGAGATTATGAGGGGCGGCCGAGATTGATGGTGCGATCGAGGTTGCCGAGATTGCTGGGGTTATTGAGGCTGCTGGGGTTTATTGAGGCTGCTGTGGTCGCTGTGGTTGCTGAGGTGGTCGGGTGGCGGGGTGGCCGGAGCGGTCAGAGGCGGTCGGGTGGCTGGGTGGCCGGGGCGGTCAGAGGCGGACGGGGGCGGTGTCCAGGTCGGTGACGGGGACGCCGGCCCAGCGGGCGGCCTCGGCCAGGGCGCCGTCCAGCAGTTGCAGGTCGCGCAGGGCCAGCCACGGCCGGCTGGCCAGGGACGGGCCGGGCAGGGTGTTGGCCACGTGCGCGAACCGCGAGGCGGAGCGGACGTACTCGCCGGCCGAGCCGCCAGAGTCAGCGGAGCCGGAACCGGAGCCAGCGGAGTCGGAATCGTCGGAGCCGGAGCCGTCGGACGGGTCCAGGGCCGCGGTGACCGCGCCGATGGAGGCCGCGATCTGCTGGCGGGCCCGGGTCAGCTCGGCCCGGGCGGCCGGGTCCAGGTCGGCGTAGCGGGTGGAGCTGTCGAGCAGCAGGTTGCGGGCGTAGTTGCGGGCCGCGGTGGTGGTGGCCAGGAAGCCGCGGATCCGGGTCGCCAGCCGGCCCAGGACCGGGGTGCGCAGCGGCGTCACCGTGGCCACCAGGGCCTGATGGGCGGTGTCGACCCGGCGCGCGGCGGCCCGCAGCTCCAGGTCGGAGCCACACTCGCTGGCCGGGTCGGCCAGCCGGTCCAGGCTGCGGTCGATCAGTTCGCCCAGCGCGGCCAGTTCCTCGCGGGCGGCGACCCGGGCCACCCGGCCGATGTGCAGCGGCAGCACCAGCAGCACGGTGAGCATGGCCACCCCGGCGCCGATCGCGGTCTCCTCCAGCCGGAGCAGCAGCAGGCTGTTGGAGAACTCCCCCAGCTCCACGTACAGCTGGGACACCATGACCGTGATGCCGATGGTCATGAACGTGTAGTTGACCCGGAACAGGTACAGGCCGCAGAACAGCGAGACCAGCACGACCAGCAGCTGGAGCCAGACCCGGTCGCCGACCAGGTGGGCCAGCACCGACCCGGCGATGACGCCGACGATCGTGCCCGCCACCCGGAACGTGCTCTTGCGGAGCTGCTCCCCGGCGGTGTTGGCCCCCATGAACGTGATGAACGCGGCCAGCACGGCCCAGTAGAACCGCCGCCCGGACAGCGCGTCGCCGGCCAGGAGCGCGCCGCCGACCGCGATGCCCATCTGGATCGCGGTCCGCGCGTAGGGGGCGAGCCGGATCCGCTCGATCAGGCCGGGGCCGCCCTGCTCCTGAGAGGCCTGGCCCGCGATGAACGCCGAGCCGGGCAGCCAGCCGCCGAACACCGTGACCTGGGACTGGAACTCCTCCCCCGGCAGGTCCGCCTCGGCACCCTCGACCGGGGCCACGTCGTCGGGGGCCTGGCTGGCCGGGTACTGGCGGAACTTCTCGATCGCGGCCGCGAACTCGGTCAGCGAGGTGGCGAACCGGTGCAGCAGGATCCGGTCCACGTCGGTCAGGACGAAGGCATCCGGGTCGCCGGCCGGGGTGTCGAGGTGGTGCTGGACGGCTTCGGCGGCCGTGGCGGCGCCGGCGAAATCGGCGTCGCGGATGTGCCGGAGGGCCTGGCCGACCGGCGCGGTGACGGCCGGGGGCAGGCCCCGGGCGGCAAGGGCCAGGGCGAAGCGGGCCACGTTGGACAGGCCGGCTTCGGCGTCGAACAGGCGCTGGTGCAAGGTGGCGGCGTCCCAGCCGGGCGGGACCGCGGCCGGGTCATCGAGCCGGGCGTCGATGAGCAGCGCGGTCTCGTTCAGCCGCAGCAGCTGGCGCTGCAGCGTCCGGTCGGCCCGCTGCCGGGCTCGTTCGCGGCGGGCGGCCCCGGGGCGGACAGCCTCCTCGTACAGGTCGGTGATCTCGGTGGCCACCTGGCGGGCCCGGGCCGCGTAGGAACGCTGCATGCGGCGGACGGCCAGGCCGGGCCGGGGCCGGAAGAAGGTGAAGTGCACGGCCATGGTGACCAGGGCGCCGAGCCAGATCTCGGCCGCGAGCCAGCCGAACCGGCTGAGCGGCACGTAGTCCTGGATGAAGAAGCCGAGGAACGCGCCCATGAAGGCGAGCACGCCGCCGTTGAAGCCGAGCGGCCCGAACCGGCGGCACCAGGTGCCGATGGCCAGCACCACGGCCAGCGAGGCCAGCGAGGCGACCCGGACGTGCAGGGCCAGTCCCCCGGCCAGCGTGGCCAGCAACGGCAGGGGCAGGAAGGCCAGGGTGACCAGCTGGCTGCGCGCGGTCCCCATCATGCTGACCCCGAAGCCGCTGGTCATGGCCAGCATCGCGCCCAGCATCATGGCGATGACCATGAGCGCGTGGTTCATGGCCCAGAGCGGGACGGCCAGTTTGGCGGGCGCGCCGGCCGGGATCGGGGTCTGCAGCGCGCCGGTGGCCCGGACGAAGAGCCACTCGGCGGCGAGCACGACGCCGATCGTGACCACGATCTCGGCCGCCAGCCGCAGCCGCATCAGGCCCGGGTCGGTGCTGTCCAGCCAGTCCAGGGCGGCCCGGCCGCCACGGGTGGGCGGAGCGTGCTTACCGGCGTAGGTCGGGGTGTTCCTTCGCTGCAGGATTGACGGGGCGGTCACCGGTTCACGCGGGCCATGATGCTCATGGATAGTTAGTTTACCTAAAGCAAGTACTTGGGGCGAATCTCGAGGGCGGCGGGACCCGGCCCGGACTAGGTTCCGGGTATGGACAGTCCGGCGGCACCGAGCGCGCTCATCGCGGAGATCCCGGCGGCGGAGCCGGTGGTCGGCCGGTGGCGGGAGCGACTGGACGCGAACACAAGCCTCGGCATCCCGGCCCACGTCACGGTGACATACCCGTTCGTGCCGGCCAGGGACATCAACGCGCTGATCAGGCAGCGGCTCACCGAGCAGTTCGGGTCGGTTACGTCGTTCGGGTTCGTCCTGGACCACGTGGACTGGTTCGAAGCGGAGACCCTGTGGCTGGGGCCGCGCGATCCGGCGCCGTTCCGCGCCCTGACCGGCCGCGTGTTCGCGGAGTTCCCGGCTTACCCGCCCTTTGCAGGCCAGCACGACGAGGTCATCCCTCACCTGACCGTGGGCCACCGGCAGCCAGTCGCCGGCCTGCGGGCCGCCGAAGCGGCCATCCGGCCTCAGCTGCCGATCGAAGGTGTCGTCCGGGCCGTGTCCCTGTGGACCCAGGGAAGTGACCGGCGGTGGCAGCGAACTGCGACCTTTGACCTGGCGTAATCCGCTCAGCGGCCGATGGTGTCCAGTTCGGCGATGGCGTCCGGGGGCAGGGACAGGCTGGCGGCGGCGACGTTTTCGCGCAGGTGGCTCACGGAGGAGGTGCCCGGGATGGGGACCATGGCCGGCGAGCGCTGCAGGAGCCAGGCCAGGGCGACCTGGTGCGGCGTCGCGCCGAGGCCTTTGGCCACGGTGTTCAGGGTGGCCGACTGGAGCGGGCGGAGGCCGCCGAGCGGGAAGAAAGCCGCGTAGGCGATGTTCTCGGCCGCGCACCGGTCGACGAGGGTGTCGTCGGCCCGGTTGGCCAGGTTGTAGAGGTTCTGCACGGTGACCACGGGCGCGATGGCCTGCGCCTCGGTGAGCTGGGCATCGGAGGCGCCGCTGACCCCCAGGTGCCGGATCAGGCCTTCCTTCCGCAGGCCGGCCACGGTGCCGAACGACTCGGCGATGGAGTCCTCACCGCTGCCTTCGGCCGAGATGCGCAGGTTGACGACGTCGAGGACGCCCAGGCCGAGGTGTTCCAGGTTCTCGTGGACCTGGGCCCGGAGGTCAGCGGGGTCGTGCGAGGGACGCCAGCTGCCGTCCGGGCCACGACGGGCGCCGACCTTGGTGACGATGCGCAGGTCAGCCGGGTAGGGATGCAGCGCTTCGCGGATGAGCTCGTTGACCACGACGGGCCCGTAGAAGTCGCTGGTGTCGATGTGCGTGATCCCCAGGTCCACGGCCTCGCGCAGGACCGCGAGGGCCTGGTCCCGGTCGTTCGGCGGACCGAAGACACCCGGCCCGGCCAGTTGCATGGCGCCGAAGCCCATGCGGGTGATGACGAGGTCGTCCGCGAGCGTGAGGGTCCCGCCCGGAGCACCGTCAGCCATGTCCGTCCCTTCGCTAAGCTCCAACTCCAACGTTTTAGTTGGACATGGTAACAGCCGTGGATGGCCATGGCGAGCTGCCCGGCGCGGGCCGGATCCGGCCCGGCCCGTGCGACTACTTGCCGAGCATGAAGTCGGCCATGAGGTCCTGGACGGCCTCGACCATGTGGTCGCCGGTGGCGGTGCCGCAGCCGGCAGCCTGGGCGGCGGCGATGAACGGGGTGGTGCCGTGGCCGGCGATCACATCGCCTGCGAACATCGACGGGGCAAGCAGCGACGCATCCACCGGGAGGGCGTCG
>DATDIH010000336.1:0-2105 GCA_036521155.1 Streptosporangiaceae bacterium | reverse complement strand
CTATCGGATCCGGACGGCATGCCGGGTGGTGCACATCCGCCCTCTCTTCCTGACCAGGACAGACGGACTCGGTGGAGCCCGTCTGCAGAACGTGTGCAGGAGATGTGGAGCCCCGCCGGCCAGCATCGGGGCCGGGGTCAGAGCCCGGTCCCGGGCCGGGGTCGGCTCCCGGCCCAGGGCCGGGCCCAGGCCGGGCGCCGGAATCAGGGTGAGCGCCGGAATCAGGGTGAGGGCCGGAATCGGGGTGAGGGCCGGGATCAGGGTGGGGACCGGAACCAGGACCCGGGGCGGGAGGCACGGCGGACTGGGCGGCGCGGCGGCGGGCCCGGCCGCGGAGCCGCCGGGCCGCCTCGATCACGCCGCTGACCGCCACGGTCAGTCCCAGTCCCACCAGCAGCCCGGCCCACGGGCGGCCCTCGAAGGCCTGGCCGCCGATCCGGCCGATGAAGAACGCATAGCTGGCCCACAGAACCCCGGCGATCGCGGTGCCCAGCACGAAACTCCGCCGCGGGTACCCGATGAGACCGCAGGTCAGAGTCACCGCGGTCCGGCCGCCCGGGATGAACCGGCAGGCCACGATGATCCGGGTGCCGTACTGCGCCAGCGAGCGCTGCGCCCACGCGCGGCGGCGTTCCCCCCGCTCGCCCGCGAAGATCCACCGGCTGACGGCCGGGCCGAACCGGCGGCCCAGCAGGTAGGCGGCGTTGTCGCCGACGAATGCGCCGACCGCGGCCAGCGCGACCAGCACCGCGATGCGCGGGTCGGTGCTCCCCGCGGTCGCGACGCCGAGGGCGATGACCGCGGTCTCGCTGGGCAGGACCGGGATCAGCGCGTCGAGCGCGGGCACGAGAACCGCGATGAGATAGGAAACCGGGGAGCTGATATCCAGCTGGGCCAGGTCGATCACCAGCGTCCCCCCCGGTGCCGGGACCTCAGCAGCATGGCCAGCACGACGGCCAGCGTCGCGCCGAAAATGATCCACGGCGCGATCACGATCAGGTCATTGCCGGTCATGCCCTCAGTGCACCAGGCGAGGATGCCGGGCAGGTGGAGCTGTCATGGCGATGGTGTGGAGCCGGGTGCGCCCGCGCGTCCAGGACGGCCGCACCGGGTACCACTCCCCTGCTGCGGGATCATGGAAGCCCGGCGTTGCCGCCTGGCCATCCCGGCCGGGTAGCGCGGCGAGGGGAGGGAAAGGCAGGTGAGCAGCGATGGCGGCGACCGTGCTGGTCGTGGAGGACGAGCGCAAGCTGCGCGAGCTGGTCCGCTCGTACCTGGAACGGGCCGGGTTCACCGTGCTGACCACGGACTCCGGCGCGGAGGCGCTCACGCTGGCCGGGTCGGCCTCGCCGGACCTGGTGATCCTCGATCTCGGCCTGCCGGATGTGGCCGGTGAGACCGTCGCCCGCGAGCTGCGCGCGGCCGGGCCCACGCCGATCCTGATGCTGACGGCCAGGAGCACCGAGGAGGACCGGATCCGCGGGCTGGAACTCGGCGCAGACGACTACGTGACCAAGCCCTTCAGCCCGCGCGAGCTGGTGCTCAGGGTCCAGGCGGTGCTGCGGCGCAGTGGCCCGGTAAAGGCCCAGGGCGTGGCCAGCTACGGCGGCGGCGAACTGGTCATCGACGAGCCGCAGCGCCTGGCCACGGTGCGGGGCGCCCACGTCGGCCTCACCCCGACCGAATGGGGCGTGCTGGTGGCGCTGACCACCGTGCCGGGCCGGGTGTACTCACGGTTCGAGCTGATCAACCGGGTGCGGGGTTATGAGTTCGAGGGTTACGAGCGCACCGTCGACTCACACGTGAAGAACCTGCGCCGCAAGATCGAGGAGGACCCGGCCAACCCGCGGATCGTCCAGACCGTACTGGGCGGCGGTTACCGGCTGGGCCTGCCCCGCGATGCCTGAGCCAGCCTCCCGCGGACCAGCCTCCCCGGGACCAGCCTCCCCGGGGCCAGGCTCCCGGGGACCAGCCTCCCCGGGACCGGCCTCGCCCGGGCCCGCGCCGCCGGTGCCCGGCCCCCCGGGCCGGAACGGGGCCATCGGGCTGCGCCTGGCGCTGGCGTTCCTCGGGGTGGCGCTGGCCGCGATCGCCCTGCTGGCCGG
>DATDIH010000335.1:0-3481 GCA_036521155.1 Streptosporangiaceae bacterium | reverse complement strand
CGAGCGTGGACGGTCAGCAGGCAGACATCGGTGATCTGCGGCGCAATCTGGATGATGTCGACACCGGCATCGTCGGGCTCATCGCCCAGCGGATGCGCATCATCACCGAGATCGGGCGCCGCAAGGAGCACGGCACGTCGGCGATCCAGGATGCCGACCGGGAGCGGAGGGTGCTGGCCGGGGTCGAGGACGTAGCCACCGACCTCGGGGTCTCGGCCAGCCTGGTGCGCCGGATCTTCCGCGAGCTGATCAGCGAGTCCGTCTCGCAGCAGGCCAGCCGGCTCAACGGGCCGGCCGCGGGCCAGCTGCGGGTGGCCTTCCAGGGTTCGGCCCACTCGTTCGGCGACGCGGCCGCGCGCAAGCACCTGGCCGGACGGGCGGCGGACGGCGAGCCGATCGGGTACCGGACGCTGGGCGAGGTGGCCGCCGCGCTGCTGGCGGGCGACGTGGATCTGGCCGTCCTGCCCATCGAGAACACCGCGGCCGGCAGCATCAACGAGGTCTACGGCCTGCTGCGCGAGCACGAGCTGTTCATCGTCGGCGAGGAGACCTGGAAGGTCGACTACTGCCTGGCCGCGGTGCGCGACGTGCCGCTGAGCTCGCTGAGCCGGATCCTGTCCCCGCCCGAGGGCCTGGAGCAGTGCGCCCGGTTCCTGCAGTCGCTGCCGACCGCCGTCCCGACCAGCTACTTCGACACGGCGGGGCCGATGGCGGCGGTGGCCGCCGCCGCGGATCCGAGCATGGCCGCGATCGGGTCGGCCGAGGCGGCCGAGGCCCAGGGCCTGGCCGTGCTTCGCCACGGCATCACCGACTCCGAGGACAACTACACGCGCTTTGTGGTGCTGGCCAGCGCCCCCGCGTCGGTCGACTCGCGGGTCGCGGCCAAGACCAGCGTCATCCTGAGCACCCGGCACGAGGAAGGCGCGCTGCTGAGCTGCCTGGAGATCTTGTCCAGCACCGGCCACTCGATGACCAAGCTCGAGTCGCGGCCCCGGCCGGGGCGGCCCTGGGAGTACCTGTTCTTCCTGGACTTCGAGGGAAACGTGGCCGAGCCGCGGACCACCGCCGCCCTGGACGAGCTGCGGCTGGCCGCGCAGTACCTCAAGGTGCTCGGCAGCTACCCGGCCAAGGTGCTGCGCCAGCCGGCCCGCCCCGGCAGCCTGCCCGACGCCGCCGAACCGGAAGCACCGGCCGAGACGCTGGAGGCGGTGGTGGCCGGCCCGGCCCCGGCCCCCAGCCGTTCCGGCAATCACCTGCTGGTCGACCGGGCCAGCCGGGCCGCCGACACCGTGGTCCAGGTCGGGGACCTGCTGGTCGGCGGGGACGGGTTCACCGTGATGGCCGGCCCCTGCTCGGTGGAAAGCCCCGAGCAGATCGCCGCCACCGCCAAGTTCGTCCGGGACCACGGCGCCCACGTCCTGCGCGGCGGGGTGTTCAAGCCCCGGACGTCGCCCTACGCATTCCAGGGGCTCGGCTGGCATGGCCTGGACCTGCTGGTCGCGGCCGGGCGGGAGACCGGCCTGCCGGTGATCACCGAGGTGATGGCGGTGGAACAGGCCCAGCGCATCGCCAAGGACGCCGACATCCTGCAGATCGGCGCGCGCAACATGCAGAACTTCGACCTGCTGCGCGAGGTGGGCAAGCTGGACCGGCCGGTGCTGCTCAAACGCGGCCTGTCCAGCACGATCGATGAGTGGCTGGGCGCCGCCGAGTACATCGTGGCCCAGGGGAACCAGCAGGTGATCCTCTGCGAGCGCGGCATCCGGACGTTCGAGCGGGCCACCCGCAACACCCTCGACCTGTCCGCCATCGCGGTGGTCCGGGAACGGTCGCACCTGCCGGTCATCGTCGACCCCAGCCACGGCACCGGCCTGCGGCGCTACGTGGCCCCGATGGCCTGGGCCGCGCGGGCGGCGGGCGCCCAGGGGCTGCTCATCGAGGTCCACCCGGACCCGGACCAGGCGCTGTCCGACGCCGCCCAGAGCCTGTCGTTCGACGAATTCGGTGCCCTCATGAGCCAGCTGGCCGCCGTCCCCGGCCCCGGCCCCGGGCGGCCGAGCTAGCCCGGGGGGCGGCCGAGCGGGGCGGCTGGGCCCGCATGTGGTCGCGGGCCCGGGTCATGATGTCGCCGAGCCGACGGGTGTCCTGCTCAGACAGGGAGTCGAACAGCAGGCGCCGCGTCACCTGGACGTGGCCGGGCAGCAGCCGGCCGAACAGGTCACGGCCCGCGCCGGTGATCGTGACCAGGGTGGCCCGGTCGTCGTCGGCGCTGGTGTCGCGGGTGATCAGGCCGGCCTTCTCCAGCAGGCCGGCCTGGTAGGTGAGGCCGCTGCGGCTGTAGACCACGCCGTCGGCCAGCTGGGTCATGGTCAGCGGGCCACCGGCATCGGCCAGGCGGCCCAGCAGCTGGAACTGCACCCAGCTGAGGTCGCCCTCGCGCCGCAGGTGCTGCTCGATCTGGTGCTGGAGCAGGCTGGCCGCCTCCATCAGCGCGAACAAGGCCTGTAGCTGCTCGGGGCCGGGCGCCTCTCCCCCGTGCGCGCTGGTGTCGGGCTCGCTGTCGGTCACCTGTGCCACGTTACATGCTGCGAACTCGAAGCATTGTGATCGGCGTCACCCTCAAAACATTTGCTTCGAACTTGAATCAGATTACTCTGATGATGTGCTTCAAACTCGAAGCAATCGACGGAGGGGTACTCATGAAGGCAGTGCGCTACCACTCGTACGGCGACAGCGACGTCCTGGTCTACGAGGAAACGGAACGCCCGGTGGCGGGGCCCGGGCAGGTGGTGGTGAAGGTGGCCGGCGCCG
The DNA here is from genome assembly GCA_036521155.1 of Streptosporangiaceae bacterium. Classification (GTDB taxonomy): domain Bacteria; phylum Actinomycetota; class Actinomycetes; order Streptosporangiales; family Streptosporangiaceae; genus Bog-532. The sequence continues at coordinate 670 of DATDIH010000335.1, read as the reverse complement.
CCTTCAACCCGCTGGACGTCGCGATCCGGGCCGGCTTCGTGCGGCAGGAGTTCCCGATCCTCTTCCCGCACACCCCCGGCTACGACCTGGCCGGGCTGATCACCGAGGCCGGCCCGGGAGTGGGCGGCTGGAGCATCGGGGATCCCGTGATCGCGGTGCTGGCCCCGGCCGCACCCGGCGCGGCGGCCGAATACGCGGTGGCCCCGGCCGACGGCCTGGCCGCCGCGCCCCGCGATCTCGATCTGGCCGACGCCGCGGCACTGCCGTCGGTGGGCCTGACCGCTTGGCAGGCGCTGTTCGAGCACGCGAACCTCGAACCGGGCCAGCGGGTCCTGATCAACGGTGCGGGCGGCGCGGTCGGCGGGTACGCCGTCCAGCTGGCCAAGCAGGCCGGGCCGGCCAAGCAGGGTAGGGCGATCGTCACCGCGACCGCCAGCCCGGGCAGCATCAGCCGGGTCCGCGGCTACGGTGCCGACCAGGTCATCGACCACACCGCCACCCCGGTCACCCAAGCCCTGGCCGGACAGCAGTTCGACGTGGTGCTGAACCTGGTCCGCACCGACCCGGAGCAGACCCGGCGGCTGGCCGGCCTGGTCACCGACGGTGGCGTCTTCGCCGGCACGACCACCTTCGACTTCGACTACGCCGAGCGCGGGGTCCGGACGGTGCC